>DASXDR010000195.1:0-31870 GCA_036490535.1 Tepidisphaeraceae bacterium
GAATAGAAGCCAGACAGGTTTGCTCCTGATCGTGCCGAATCAGACTGGCAAACGAATCCTGCAGCCGCTGGCTCTGCGAGCGATCGGCCAGGAGATTTTTAAGCTGCACGATATCCATGAATTTGGGATGCTCGCGCACGCCCACGGAGATATCCATCGGCCCGAAAGTCGCATCGGATGTGCCGCCGCGATCCCCGTGCATCACGCGATCGAACATAGTTCCGTTGGTCGCGTGGCCGGAAAGCTCCACCTTATCCCCCGGCTTATTTTCGATAAATACCGTGGCCTCCCGAGCCATCCAGAAATTCTTGGGAATATGCACCGCCGATGCGTTCTTGCTCTGCAAAACCTGGCTGCGGTCATAGGTCACAATCATCGGCCCCTTGAGCACGACCACCTGCTTGTCGCCCGCACCGGCCGCCTGGTCCGGCAAATAGGCGCTCTGCGCGAAGATCGTATAAGGCCAATCATTACGCTTCACCTGATGATCCCGCTCTATCTCAAAAGCAATCCAGCGCGCCAGGTTCGATGTCGCTAATTGCTCCACGCGCAGCGTCAGCCCGGGAACGATAAAGCACAGCATCAATAGCGAAACAATCGAAACAATCAGCCCCAGCAGCAACGCCGGCGTAACCATGGAGAAATAAGAGATTCCCCCCGCGCGGCAAGCGGTGATTTCATTGTCGGCAGATAAGCGGCCATACACGAATGTAGTGCCGAACAAGGCGGCGATCGGTAATGCATAGGTCATCATCGCCGGCAGCAAATATAGCAACGCTGCGCCAATCTGCGTCGGTTGCAATCCCTGGCGGGTTAAGGGTCGCATCAGGCCGCCGAAAGACATGATGACAGCCAGGGACAGCAGCGCGAGCAAAAAGATTCGCACCAGGTCTTTGAAAATGTATACGAAAAGCGTTCGGCTCATGCTATGCAAAACTCACGGATCACTATCCGCAGCCTTCGCCCATGCTATGCGGCGACCAACCGCATCGCAATTGGTATGATGCGATCATGCCGCTGGGGCAACTACTTCGCGATGTGGTGGAATTGTGCTACCCAGCGCAATGCCTTTGCTGCCAGAGCAGTTGTGATGCGCGGCTTTGTCCGAATTGCGAGGAACAATTACACGCCATTACACAGCGGCCACGCTGCGAGTTTTGCGCCAGACCACTGTTCATGGCGGAGGCGGACTGCCCGTATTGCAAGGGACGAGGGTTTTATCCTTATCAGCACATCGCGACGCTAGGAGTTTTTGACGATGCCCTCAAAGAGCTGATCCATGCAATGAAATACCATCGCCGCTGGAACATCGGGGAAGAATTGGCCGAGCGATTGCTCGGATTGCCGAGCGTTAAAGCACTTTTACGAGACGCTGAAATCATTATTCCCGTTCCACTATGGCGATGGCGGCAAGTACGACGCGGATATAACCAGGCAGATGTGATTGCAGCAAATTTAGCCAGGCAGTGCGGCGCCAAAGCGAGTTCCTTAGTGAGGCGCACCCGTTCAACCGAATCACAGACCCAATTTCGATCCGGCCAACATCGCGTCGAAAACGTTCGCGGTGCATTTCGCTTAAGCAAACCAATAGCGGTCAAAGATAAACACGTTGTCGTGGTGGATGATGTAATGACCAGCGGTGCCACGCTCAAAGAAATAGGCAGAATGATTTTGCAAGGTGAGCCCAGGAGTCTCAGTGCGATTGCGTTAGCAGTCGCCGACCCGCGCGGCCGAGGTTTCACGGCGATTTAAACGAGTATCGTTATCAACTCACGTAAAAATTGACAGACCGCCAGCCGCCCCGTACAGTCGCGCGGCAGTTTGAGTTGGCCGTTTTTGGTGCATTAAACGAGGTCGAACTTGGCTGCGACGGTTATTATTCCCGCCCGCTACGCTTCAACGCGTTTTCCCGCCAAGATTCTCGCTAATAAGACTGGTCGCCCTTTAGTGCAGCATGTGGTGGATCAGGTGCGCAAGTGCAGGCATGTAAAGGATATTATTGTTGCAGCGGACGATGCGCGGATTGTTGAAGCGCTGGGGCCATTCGAGACACGGTGTGTGATGACTTCGCCGTATCACCAAAGTGGCACGGATCGCATTGCCGAGGTTGCTGGTGGGCTGAATACCGACATTATTATGAATGTGCAGGGGGATGAGCCGGAGATAGAGCCGGAGATTGTGGATGGATTGATTCAGCAACTGCAAAATTCGCCCCGGGATGACATGGCGACAGCGGCGACGCTGTTTGGGCCGGGGATGGATGTGAACAATCCGAATCTGGTGAAAGTGGTGATGGGCGGCGAGGGGCAGGCGCTGTATTTTTCGCGTTCCGTGATTCCGTATAACCGCGACATGGATCAAAAGCCGGCGTATTATTTACATCTGGGGATTTACGCGTATCGGCGGCAGTTCCTGCTAGAATTTGCTAAACTTGAGCCGACCCCATTGGAAAGAGCCGAAAAACTGGAGCAGCTTCGTGCCCTCGAGCACGGGCGCTCTATTTTTGTGATGAAGGTGGATCGAGCCACGCACGGGATCGATACGCCGGAGCAGTATGAGGAATTTGTGAAACGGATGAAAGGATTTGTTAGTGGCTAGTTGTTAATTGATAGTTGTCGAAATACTTCACTTCGGCAGCTCAACTAACAACTAACAATTAACAACTAACAAAAATGAGCAATTTAGATTTACTCGCCAAGGTCGGCCAGAACAACGATGAGACGGAATTTTATACGCCGATGCCGCCTGGGTATCGCAAGGGGCATCATAAATATGTGATCGTCGTTGGCACGGTCATCAGCGGACTTGGCAAGGGGATTTTCTCTTCCTCGCTGGCGAAATTGCTCAAAGATAAGGGCCTGACCGTCGCGCCGATCAAGATGGAGGGATATCTCAACATCGATTCCGGCACGCTGAATCCCTATCGCCATGGCGAGGTTTTTGTGCTGGATGATGGCATGGAAACGGACATGGACCTGGGGACTTATGAGCGATTGCTCGATCAGGATTTGTCGGCTGCCAATTTCACGACCAATGGTCAGATTCTTTCCAGTGTTCTCAAGAAAGAGCGCGAAGGCGGATATCTCGGTCGCGATGTGCAGGTGATTCCGCATGTGACCGGCGAAGTAAAGCTCAAGCTTCGCGAGCTCGCTGCCAAGACTCAGGCCGATGTGGTCTTTGTCGAAGTGGGCGGGACGGTCGGCGATTATGAGAATGCGTTTTATCTCGAAGCGTGTCGACAGTTAGCTTACGAAGAAGGGGAAAACAGCGTGATTTTCGTGGCTCTCACCTATGTGATGGAGCCGGGAGCGCTGGGCGAGCAGAAATCCAAAGGGGCGCAGCTGGGCATCAAGCGGCTGATGGAAGTGGGCATCATGCCGCAGATCATCGCCTGCCGGGCGCAGAATCCGGTCAGCGAAAAGATCCGCCAGAAAATTTCCATGTACACCAATGTCGCGATGAAGCGCGTGATCTCCATGCACGACGTGGAGAGCATTTACATGATTCCCGAATCGCTGCGCAGCGTGGGGATTGATCGCGAGGTGCTTACCCTTCTCGAGCTGCACGATCGCGTGGATCAAAAATCAGAGGATAATGCCCGCGCCAAATGGCGATGGTTCGCCGAGCGGATCGGCAAAGCAGATAAAAACGTCACCATTGCAGTCACCGGCAAATACACCAGCCTGCGCGATGCCTATGCCTCGATCATCAAAGCCGGCGAGCATTGCTCGGCTCATCTTGGTGTGAATGTCAATTTCAAATGGATCGACACTACCACCATCGATGCTGCCAATGTCGCGCGGCGACTGGGTGATGCGGATGGCATCATCGTGCCGGGCGGTTTTGGCGTGCGCGGGACGGAAGGCAAAATCGAATGCATTCGCTATGCGCGCGAAAACAAGGTGCCGTATCTCGGGTTATGTCTGGGTTTCCAGATGGCCGTGATCGAATTCGCCCGAAATGTCTGCGGCATCAAGACCGCCAACTCCAGCGAATTTGATCCGCAAACCCCCACGCCAGTCATCGATATCCTCCCCGAGCAAAAGAAAATCGAAGGCCTCGGCGGCAACATGCGGCTGGGCGGTAAAACCATCGAAATCAAACCCGGCACGCTGGCCAGTCGTCTGTTCGACAACCAACCCAACACCCGCCTGCGCTTCCGCCATCGCTACGAAGTCGACCCACGCTACGTCCCCGCGCTCGAAGAACACGGCATGATCTTCAGCGGCAAGGCCCCGGGCTATCCGATCATGCAGATTCTGGAATTGCCGCAGGAGATGCATCCTTATTTCATTGGCACGCAAGCGCATCCCGAGCTAACTAGCCGGCCCCTGCGTCCCCAGCCATTGTTTATGGGATTGGTCCAGGCAGCGATGGAGTTTGCGGGGAAGAAGGGGAAAACCGCGCAGGCAGTGTGACATATAATGCTAAAGCCCGATCTACCGTAGGCTGTTTTTATTATTCATGCACAAATGAGTTCGGCAAATGCACACCACGGGCCGCGCTGGATCGCACGCCTGATCGCAGCGGGTATCGCAGTAACGGGCGCTTATGCTCTTCTCGAATTTCTGCGTGACGCTCACGGCGGCGACTGGCACTGGCTCGAAGTTTTACTCAATGCTGTTGTCATCCTGCTGTGCGCGGGTGTTGCTTATTATGGATGGTTCGCACGCTCTTCCAGATCGATTCGATGGCTTTGCGGAATGGCCGCCTTTATTCTCTACGCCTTTCTTTTGGCCGCTATGGATAAATCGAGCATGCGGTTGACGGGATTTTCGCTCATCCACTCCCCCGCTCGACCCGATCTAAAAACCACGGCTATTCTTGCCCTATTGAGCTTGATTC
Organism: Tepidisphaeraceae bacterium; assembly: GCA_036490535.1. Taxonomy (GTDB): domain Bacteria; phylum Planctomycetota; class Phycisphaerae; order Tepidisphaerales; family Tepidisphaeraceae; genus DASXDR01. The sequence continues at coordinate 4,846 of DASXDR010000195.1, forward strand.
CGACCATTTTTGCAATTTTATTCTACTATCTGACGAAGAACTGGCTGACACCACGACTCGGACTGATTGATGATCGTAGTCCGCGTGGTCGATTACACACGGCACAGGTTTCCTGGGGATTAATCGCCCTAACGATTTTTGTGTCGGCGGGCGAAGTGCAAAGCCGGCTGCCGGACCACAGCTTGGCTTCTCCACCCATGCTGGAACTGGTAATCGGATTCGCTCCGCTGCTCATCGCTTATGCTGTGTATAAGCTTGGCATATTTCTAACCGCTCGGCGAATCGCCAGTACTTCAGTGTCGTCTCTTGCGCCATCTCTTCCTCCGACGCATTCATAGAATTCGCAGGTTGAAAAAAAAGATATGCAAAAAGTCACCGGCATCGGCGGCATGTTTTTTCGTTCGGAAAATCCCGATGCGTTGGCCGAGTGGTATGAGAAACATCTCGGCGTTCGCCGTACGCCGCAAAGTTATGAAGAAGAATCGTGGCGGCAGGAAGCGGGCGTGACCGTCTTTGCTCCATTTCCGAAGAGCACCGAGTACTTCGGCAATTCGGGAAAAATGTGGATGGTCAATTTCCGTGTACGCGATCTCGAGTGGTTAAGTTTCGTAGTTGAGCCGGAGCGTCCTCGCTCCGGTCCGGGCCGGGGACGGCCCGGCTCTTATGGCATCCATAAATCTTTGTTAACAACGGGTTCGCTCTGTGAACTTAAACCTTGACATGAAAGCGGTCCCAAGTAGGATTGAGCTATTGGCCGCATAGCGCCCATCCGGGCGGCGGAGATTGCAGCTTTAGACCAACACGCAAGGAGTCCGCTTTGAGCGTTCTTACACGAATTTTCGTCGGTCTTCTGATCGTCTGCTCGCTGATGATGTCGGCCGGCATTATTGTGTTCGTCAATCGCACCGAGCAATTCCAGCAGACCATTACCGCTACCAAAGATCAGATGGCGGCGATGCAGCACCAGAACCAGGAGCAGCTCAACGAAGCCAACGCCTTGCGTACCGACGCCGAGGCCAAAGCCGTAGCGGCTGAAGCGCAGTCGGCGGGGTATCAGAAAGATCTGTCTACCGCCCAGCAGCAGCTCGCCGAGCGCGGCGTGCAGCTCGCTGAAACCAATAAAAATCTTTCCCTGGCGCAGGTGCAATTGGCCGGTGTCTCGCAGGCCATGCGGGCCAGCGAATCCACCAAAGCCCAGTTACTCCGTGAAGAGGAAGCCAATCGCACCCAGTTGGATCGGCTCACCCGGTCCAATACCGAGCTGAATGGGCGCGTGTCTGATTTGACCAATCAGTTGGACGTCACCGAGCGCGATCGGAAATATCTCTCCGAGCAACTGGCGGAATCGCAATCCCAAGCCGCCCGACAAGCCGCAGCCCTTAAGAATGCAGGCGTGAGCCAGCAGCAGGCAGCCGCCACCCCGGCAGCATCGTCTAACATCAACGGAACAGTTACCGATGTGAAGCCGATCAATGGCATTCAGTATGCGACAATTTCCGTCGGCGCTTCACAGGGCGTGCAGGCAGGGACGGAATTCAAGGTGATCGACCAGGAAAAAGGTGTGTTCCTGGGCACGCTGAAGATTGATACCGTGGAGCCCAATGAAGCGATCGGACGCCTGGATGGCCCGCATATTGATCAGGTGCATACGGGCAATCAGGTTCGCACGCAGCTTTGATTGAAGTTGTTAGTTGTAAGACTTTAGTGAGATGAGTTTATGACACGCTTGCAGCAGCCGATTCAGGTTAAGCCATCGCCGAATATTTATACTGCTTTGTCAGCGGCGGCGCTGGTGGCGTCGATTGTGGCGCTGGTAGTGTTGATTGTGCAGTCGCAGGCGATTTTCGGAGTAGGGTTGTTTTAAATCCGAAATCCGAAACTCGAAATCCGAAACAAATTCAAAATAGAATTAGAAATTCAAAATCCCAAACGAGCGATTCGTTTGGGATTTTTCTTTTTTTGAATTTTGGATTTGTTTCGGATTTTGAGTTTCGTGCTTCGGATTTTATTTTCAACCCGCAGCGGATTCTTTCGGGAAGAACCCATGCGTGCGGCCCTGGGTGATGGCGGCGGCGACGCGTTCGAGTTTGACGGTGCGAGAGGCTTTCAGCAACACCGTGTCGCCGGGGCCAAATGCAGTAGCTAACGCTTCGGCCGCTTTTTCGCTGTCGGCGAAGTGGTGCACCTGTGCGGCAGCCATGCCGGCCTGGATGGCAGCTTCGGCGATCAGTTTCGCTTGCGGCCCAACACAAAAGAGCAGATCGAGATTGGTCGCAGCGGCGGCTTGCCCGACTTCGCGGTGGAAGCGGTCGGATGATGGGCCGAGCTCGCGCATGTCGCCAAGGATGGCGATTGTACGGAAGGATGAAGGATGAAGGATGAAGGAGGAAGGATTTTTGTTAGCATCGTTGCCCACTGATTCCCTCCCCTTGTACTCAGGGGGAGGGGTAGGGAGGGGGTTGGAATTGAACGCTGAATTCTGAACGCTGCCTTCGACTGCGCTCAGGCCAGGGAACGCTGAAGAAGAACCCCCACCCTTACTCTCCGCCTGATTACAAGGCGAGGGAATTAGTTGGTTTTTCTCTTGTCCCTTGCCGCCTTGTCCCTTGTCCCTGATTTCTTCCTTCATCCTTCCGTCTTCATCCTTATTCAGTGCGGCGAGCGTATCGAGGGCAGCTTTCATCGAAGCCGGATTGGCGTTGTAGGCGTCGTTGAGGAGTTGGATGCCGCGGACAGTTTGGAGTTGGAGGCGCATTTCGGGGCCGGTGGCTTGGGAGAGGCCCTGGATGATGGCGTCTTCGTGCAGGCCCAGGCGGCGGGCGACGGCGATGGCGGCGAGGGCGTTGGCGGCGGTGTGTTTGCCGAGCAGGGGGACGAAGACGGGCGTGTGGGCATTGAGCTTGAAATGAACACCAGTGGAATCGCAGCGGATATCGGTGGCGAAAAGATCGTTGGTGTCGGAAAAGCCGAAGGTGATGCGCTTGCCGGGATAGGCGGCGACGGCTTCGAGAAGCTCGGGGTCGTCGCCATTGACGACCAAGAGGCCCTTGGGATTGAGGCCCTCGATGATGGTCGCATTTTCACGGCGGACGCCGAGCAGGTCGCCAAGGAATTCGAGGTGTTCCGGGCCGCAGTTAGTGATGACCGCGATATCGGGTTGGGCCATTTCGGTGAGGATTTTGATTTCGCCGGGGTGGTTGGTCCCGACTTCGAGAACCAGATAATCTTGCAAAGGGTCGGCGGGGAAGATTGTCAGCGGAACGCCAATGTCGTTGTTGAAAGATTTGGGGGAAATCGAGCCGTGCAGGACGAGATGGAGGGCGGCGTCGATTAAATGTTTCGTGGAGGTTTTGCCATTGGAACCCGCGACAGCGATGACTTTCGAGAGCATCTGCTGGCGGACGTACTTGGCGAGTTTGCCCATGGCCAGCTTGGTATCGGGGACCTGAAGCATGTGCAGGTTGGGGAGTTGCACGTCGGGGACGCGCTGCACGAGGGCGGCGACGGCTCCGGCGGCGGCGGCGTTGCGGAGATAATTGTGCCCGTCATAGGTTTCGCCGGGGAGGGCAATGAAAAGGGAGCCCGGTTCCAATCGGCGCGAGTCGGTGGAGATTGACGAAACCTGCGGAGCAGTAGCGGGAATGCGGGAGAGGCCCTTGGCACCCGTGATCTGGCGGATTTCCTGGATAGAAAGAGGTTTCATGGGAAAAGAGGAAAAATGCAGGGATAAGGGACAAGGCAGCAAGAGACAAGGGAATGAAAGCTTCGCTTGCGCCTTAGCATTTTTTTCATCCTTCCGCCTTCATCCTTCATCCTTTTCTTATCACGCGGCGACGCTGGTACGCTCCAACGCCTTTTTCGCTTCTTCTATATCGTCAAAGTGGTGCTTAGTTGTTCCGATAATCTGGTAATTTTCATGGCCCTTGCCAGCTAATAATACCACATCCCCTTCCCGCGCATCCTCCAGGATGCGGGCGATGGCGGCTCGACGGTCCGGTTCGACGCAAGTTGGCTGACTTTTGGCGGGGAAGCCGGGGAGAATGTCGGCGACAATCGAGTTGGGGTCTTCCGTGCGGGGGTTATCGCTGGTGACGTAAACCGCATCGGCAAGCTTGGCCGCGATTTTGGCCATGCGCGGACGCTTGGTTTTATCACGGTCGCCGCCACAGCCGAAGAGGACTCGGAGTTTGCCTTTGGTGATTGGGGCCAGGGCGGTTAACACATTTTTTAGTGCATCATCGGTATGGGCGTAATCAACCAGGACTGCGAAGGGCAAGCCCAGAACCGCATGCTGGAGGCGGCCAGGGGCGCCGGTGGCGTCATTGAGGCCGGCGGCGATTTGGGCGGGGGTGAGGTGGAAGATTTCCCCAACGAGGGCAGCAGCGGTGAGCGCATTTTCGATATTGTGCTTGCCGATCAGTTGCATCTGCACCTGCGCATCGCCGCCGGGGGTAACCAGCATAAATCGCGATCCCTGGGCAGTTACTTCGATATCTTCCGCCGAATAATCTGCTTTTTTACGAATCCCAAAGGAAATGTGCCGTCCCTTGCAATCCTGTACGATCCGCTGCCAATGCGGATCATCCACATTGTGGACCGCGACGGAGTCGCCGTCGAGGCTTTGGAAAAGCTTGGCCTTGGCGGCGGCGTAGTTTTCCATGGTTTTGTGATAATCCAAGTGATCGCCGGTGAGATTGGTGAAAGCGGCCCCGGCAAAACGGACGCCGGCGACGCGGTTCTGATCCAGGGCGTGAGAGGAGACTTCCATGGCGCAAGCGCGGCAGCCATTGTCGCGCATGCGGGCCAGCAGGCGAGCGACTTCGATAGCGCCGGGGGTGGTCATCTCGGCTTCGATGGATGATTTGCCGTCGTCGATTTCGACGGTGCCGATCAGGCCGCACTTGCGACCGATTTTTTTGAGCAGATGGCGAACGATGTACGTGCTGGTGGTTTTTCCGTTAGTGCCGGTGATGCCGATCAGTTTGACGGTGTGGGAAGGGTACTGATGAAACGCATTGGCGATGCGGGCGGCAGCGGAGGAATCGGGAAGAATAAGCTGGGGAACGCCGATGCCTTCTATTTTGGTGTCGGTAACCAAGGCGATGGCGCCATTGGCAATTGCATCAGCAATGAACCGTCGGCCATCGGTTTTGGTTCCCGCGCGGGCGATGAAGACATTGCCGGGCTGCACCTTGCGGGAGTCTTCTTCCACGCCGGTGACCGGGACGTTTTGCTTTTTGCTGAGCTTGGTAGAGGGATCAAACTGTGTGAAAAGTTCTATGAGATACATGGATAAGTGCTCCATGGCAGTTCATCGGGCAATATTGAAAGGAAACTTGCACCGATTCGCTAACCTTAGCTTAGGTATAAATCTTAACAAATGAAGGGGAAATTTTTCCACTCCATAAGCGAACTCAACGCTGGATTATTGAACAAATCCTGTCGCAGCTACTCGGGCGATTGTACGTTGGAAGAAGGAAGTGGTTTAGGGAATCGCCGTGAAATTACCTGGAAATAGGAAGAGATCGCTTCGTGTGAGTTATTCGTAAACCAGCCAATATTCCACAGGTCGTTCCGTCAATTGCCCAAGTCGGGCTGATAACTCGCCCAGTTTCGGAGTGTTGCGCGAAATGGCGAGGATATCTGTATAGCCATATTTGCGGCGAGAAATGCTCTGTACAAACGGCGCGATGGTTTCTGGAGTAATGGGCCGAAAGCAAAACGGCTTGGGAAGATAGCCAATGTCGAAAAGGACATGCGTGGAGAGCAGTTGGTTGATCACCGGGTGCATGCCGGTGAGATGAGCGTGGAATTCAAAGCCGATGGCGTTGACGCTGGATTTAAGAAAGCCAGCAACATCCGCCATAATGCGTTGCTCGAGGTTTTCAGTGTCGAGCTTGATGAATGCGGATTGAATGGCGTGATCAGCAATAAAGTGGGAAAGGCAGAGGGATTCAACAATGGTGTTAGCTTGTGAACCGCCCATGCTAGCCGAGGCGGAATCGCTGTGCCCCTGGCGCTGGAAGAAGGTAATGAAGCCTTCCACATCCGAAACTGCGCGGGGGATCCAGGTAACGAAATCTTCCAAACCATTCAGGCGAATGTTGTAGGGGATTAACTCGCCAGCGAGGCTGGGATCAAAACAATAAACCTGGCCTGCATGGTGAATGGTGCGGAAATAGTTGCCATAGCGCATGCCAACATCGCCGACGAAGCTCCCAACATCCAGGAAAGTCGGGTTGATCCCGTGGCGAATCAGATGATCGAGGATGATATAGATTCCCCACTTGGAATCAGTGAACTGAGCGATATTTTCGCGGTTCACCGGCGATCGGCTAAATCCTTCCTGGCGGCAGATGGCATAATGCTTTTCAATGGGGAAGTGCTTGCGATCTTCGGGAACCGTGATTTTATAGAGATTATCTTCGACCAGCATGAACCCGCGGTAATCGCCGAAGTTAACCAGGTCGATACCTTCCTGGCAGCAAAACCGATTGGGGAGCAGAGCAGATGATCGCATAAGTCCGATATATCGGCGTTTTCTGGCTGATGGCCTCAACTTTTGATCGTTGGCGGTCCGATAATCTTGCAATGAGCACTGCTGACTTGCCGAGCAAATTCGCGCTGGAATGCACTAAGCCCGTAGCAGCTGATTCGCCCGATCATCTCGTGCCGCGGGGAACCAAGAATGATAACAGCCGAAATCGGCTGTTTAATCGGAAGGTGGAACTGCTTTTGGCAAAGCGCCCGCTTCGCGTGCTTGATTTCGGTTGCGCCGGCGGCGGTTTTGTCAAAGATTGCATCGATGATGGGCATATCGCAGTCGGTCTGGAGGGAAGTGATTACAGCAAACGCATCGCCCGCGCCGAGTGGGCGACCATTCCGCAATCTTTATTTACCTGCGACATCACTAGCCCATTTGCTTTAAGCCAACGTGGAAGTGCGGCCCAGTTTGATTTGATCACCGGATGGGAATTCATGGAGCATATTCCGACTCCGTGCATTGAGGCAATTTGCGCCAATGCTGAGAAGCATCTGGCGGCAGGGGGGTTGGTTATTTTTTCGATCGCAGATTTTCCAGACGAAGCCGACGGAGTGGTATATCACCAGACGGTGCAGCCCAAAGCGTGGTGGGTAGAGAAATTCCGCTCGCTGGGATTTACCAATCATGAAAATGTAGTCGGATACTTTGGCAACGATTGGATTCGAGGTCCTTACCAGGGATCGCGCGGATTTCATGTTGTCCTGACGCGAAGCAAGGATAATGCACCAGCGATTCCGAGTCGGGAATTGCAAATAACCGATCTGATTAACAACGGGGTCCAATTTCTGGATCAGGGAGCCAAGAAGAATAATTCAGGCGGATATTCCGGCAATCTGGAATATGCCCTGCACTGCTTTGATCGAGCCATCGCGGTTAAATCGTGCATGGAAGCGCACTACGGCAAGGCTGTCACGCTGATTCAGCTCAAGCGGACTAACGAAGCGATTGTCGAATTGCAGCAAGCCGACAAACTGTCGCCGGGCAATCGAGACATCGCTCGAATGATCGCGCAGCTTCAAGGAGCTGCACGCCCGTCTCCGGTGGCGCCGCGCCCCGCTCCTGCGCAGCCGAAATTGGAACTTCGCCCGGTAAATCTGTCTCAAAAATTTGCCACGATGCAAAATAATCCCCGCAAGTCTGGCGGCGGGCCAAAAATCTCTGTAGTGACGCCGACATTCAATTGCGGGAAATACCTGCGGCAATGCATCGAGAGCGTGCTGGCGCAGGGGTATGAGAATTTCGAGCACATCATTGTGGATGGAGCGAGCAAAGATGAGACGGTGGAGATTCTCAAGTCCTATCCGCATGTGAAATGGATTTCCGAGCCGGATTCGGGGGAGGCTGAAGCGCTCAACAAAGCCCTGAAGATGGCGACTGGCGATATTATCAACTGGCTTAACGCGGATGATTATTACAACGGCGCCGAAGTTTTCCGCACGGTTGTTGCAGAATTTGCCAGGCAAAGCGATTGCGATGTGCTGGTCGGCAAAGCACTGATTATTAACGAAGATGACAATGTGCTGGGCATGCGCACGCCCAAGCAGCCGCTCAATCTGGCGTCGCTGGTGCGATGGTTTCGCGATATTCATCTCTATCAGCCGTCGATGTTTTACACGAAGAAGGTCGCTGAGAGAGTTGGCCCGTATCGGCAGGATTTGTTCTTTTCGATTGACCTGGAATATTGGCTGCGTATCGCGGCGGCGGGATTTAAATATGGGTATGTCGATAGTGCTTTGGCCCGTGCTCGGCTGGTACGGAGCGGCGCGAAATCGGCCAATGATCCGATTACGCAGGAGAAGAATTGGCAGGAGATCGTCACTCCATTCGCCAAGCTTTTGCCGCCCGGAGAAAAATACAATTACTGGAAAGATTATTTCGATTACCGGATTGCAAATCAAAAACGCTACAACGAATCGATCAATGCTCCTGCTGATTGCGAAGGGATGCGCGCATTAGCCGCTGCTCTGATGGAGAAAAATGAATTTCAGGTTGCGTTCAATGTGGTGCAACAGATGTTGTCGCAATATCCGAATGAGGCGGACGGATATTGGCTGGCGTCGGATATTCTTTGCCGATCCGGTCGCCCCGCTGAGGCTCGGCATCTGGTTCAGGAAGGTTTAAACGCACAAAGGAGCCGGGCCGTCCCCGGCCCGAAATCCCGGGGCGAGGACGCCCCGGCTCAACTAGCTGGAAAAATTGCTGGATACTCGCGAGTCACTCCTAATCTGGAAGTGAAAGGATCGTTATCTCGAAAAGCATTACTGTTTTTCCCACATAATCCGATCCCGCCGCAGTCTGGCGCACATCAGTATTTCCTTTCAGTACTCGACGGCCTGCGCGCAAGCGGTTTCCGCAGCACTCTGGTTTCCTCCACTCAAAGCAGTGAAACCCAATGGACCAAAGAAGCGATCGCGTGCTTGAATCAGCAATGGAACACCGATGTATCACTGCATCAGCCGACGCAGGAAGATCAGCAATACATCAATCAAAATATTAACAGTTCCTTTGGCGCGCGCCTTACATCGCCCGGCTTGCATAAAACATTCCGCGAGGCCTTTGCGCATCTGAAGCCAGAATGGATCGGCATCAATTACGCGGCATATGGGCCGCTGGCGACGGATGCGATTTTTTCCACCGCTCGCCGCGCGATCTTCATGCACGATCTTGTGACGGCCAATGATTCCATGCAGAAGCGCATGTGGGCGGATTTGGGGAATCGTTATGCAGGGCAATTCGGAGTAACTGATGTGCCGGCGCATTTCATTGACGAGACATATTTCGCGCAAGGCTCTGCGTACGACCCGGCGGAGATGCAGATTTATAACCAGTACGATTGCACAGTCAGCGTTTCGATGCGCGAAGGAAACCTGGTTGAGCAGGCAGCGCCTGCCACGCGCGTGGTCTATCTGCCCAATGTCTGGGAGATTGATCAGCGGATGACCAACAGCTACAGCGGCGATCCGCTATTTGCAGCAGGTGTGAATCTATTTAACGTGCAGGGTTATTTGTATTTCGTGGCGAAAATTCTGCCGCACGTTCTGAGCAAACACGCAGCATTCAATCTGAAAGTCGTTGGCAATGCCTGCAAATGGCTCAAGCCGGCGTATGGCGCTCAGCTCACGGGCTTCGTCGACAATATCATGGCGTTGTATCAAAATGCCCCATTTGCTTTGTGTCCGCTGATTGGCGGGACGGGGCAGCAGGTGAAGATCATCGAAGCGATGGCCGCCGGCGTGCCGGTGATCAGCATGGATGCCGTGGCGCAGAGCTCGCCGATCGAGCATGGAATCAATGGTTTTGTGGCGAAGGATGCCAAAGAATTCGCTGATTACGTATTGCGGTTGTATGCCGACCGAAAACTCTGCCGACAAATGGGCGAAGCCGCTCGTGAAACGATCCGGGCCAAGCACACGATCCAATCACTGCCGGCGAAGATGCGGGTGATTACGGATGAGGCGACGCTGAATGCTCGAAAGGTGGGATAACAACAGTGGAGCTTGATCGTTAATAATAGCCGGCGGTCAACGACCGCCGGAAGTCAGAGAATTCCGGGACTCGTTGAGTCCCGGCTATTAAATCGTCTTGAACTCTAATGCAGCAGCCAATAGAAGCTGCCCAGGATAATGCACTGCAATATCACCGCAGCCGCGATCAGAGACCAACGATCACCGCGTTCTGGCTGTGGAGCTGTTTTTTGTTCCAGCCGATGTTGCGCCATGGCGATGAGAAGGTTGGCATCGAAGCGTTGAATCCCCATTTTGGTGGCAGTGTTCAGTAGCGCCTGGCGGTCCGAATAGCGCAGCACTCCCGCCTGCACGCGCCTCACCACCAGATCGGCAAATTCATTTTCAGTTGGCTGAAGATGCCCAAACCGCTGATTACTGCCAGCTACCGCCCGCATGCGCCGAGAAGCGTCATTGGCACGCCGAACCCGGCGAACCACCGCCGCCCGTTGCTCAATATGCAGGCGCGAGCTGAGCATGAATAGAATGTATCCGATAATCCATTTGCGCTGCCAAAAATTCTGGCGGAATCGACAGCCCGCCCGCTTAAAGATTACCGAATAACGCACCTATACGGTTTATGCCGTTAGCGATTACATTCTCGCCAAATTATGACGCGAAGGCTTCGGGTAATATTTCGTCTGCTCATCGGCATCGGCTTGCTCGTGCTGATCTTCCTGTGCGTGTCCGCGTATCTGTATTGGGCCTCACCGGAGTTTTATCTGCCCCCCCTCACGCCGGCGCAAAACGCCGCCGCCGCTGAGATCGCTGAGCAGAAAGTGATTTCCGTGCGGAATTGGGCGGAACATGCTCATGCGATTGAATCCGCCCATTTGCGTGGCGTTGCGACACAACCCATAGGGTCGCTGCACATCACGGTGACGGACACACAGATCAACGCGTTTTTTCAGAAGTGGAAAGCCCTGGTTGATTGGGATGAAAAAGTTGGCCCTTACGTGTCCGATCTCAATCTGGCCATCATCAAGGGGCACATCGTCATCTCTGGCAATGTTCAGAGCCTGCATACGATTGCCAGCCTGATCATCTCGCTGCAGCTCGACGCACAGGGAAATCTCCAGGGACGTCTGGAGCGAGTCCTGACCGGAAGGTTAACGCTACCGCCGCCGCTATGGGAATCGCAGCGCAGCCGGGCGATTCAGGTGCTGAATGATCTGATTTCCGATTGGCGAACCGATGCGAAAATGGATGCTACCGGATCAACCAATCTGCCTGGCGTTGCGGTTGCGATGGGGAAACTGCTCAACGCCGCTCTTGAGGATAAAACCGCTCCACCGATTATCTTTGTCCCGATCGATCAGCACGGCGGTATCCCCGCCCGCATCACCTCACTGGAAGTCGGCAACCGCCAAATTACGCTGACGCTGGATGCGATGAAATCAGCCGATCGCCGGAGCTATTGGCGGCAAGAAGTCGCGCATTAATCTTGAAAGATATTCACATGCACGTCCAACCCCCATCGACGGGTAGCACCGCGCCCGTGATGTAGGATGCTTCATCCGATGCCAGGAAAACCGCTGCTGCTGCCACTTCAGAAGGCTCTCCGGTTCTTCCCAGGAATGTTTTGTTGATTTGCCGAGTGTGCAGCTCCGTGCCCGGCGCCGGTGAATAGCGCACGCGGATTGGCCCGGGGCAAAGCGCGTTGACCCGGATATTACTGGGGCCGTAATCGTACGCGGCATTGCGCGTCAGACCGATCAGGGCGTGTTTCATCGCTGTGTATGCTGCGCTCTGCCGTGCTGCCACCATTCCCTGCACTGAGGAAATATTAATGATCGATCCCGCCTGTTTGGAGGTCATCATTGGCAAAACATATTTCATGAACAGCGACGCCCCGCGCAGGCTTACGCGGTAAGAGCGATCCCATTCTTCGTCGCTCGCTTCCACGACATTGTGCCAATTGGCGATGTAAGCTGCGTTGTTGCAGAGAATGTTCACTGGACCGAAGCCTGCCGCTGTGTTGACCACATCTTGCACTTGCTTTTCAGACGACACATCACACGGAACAAAAGTCGCGCGGCCTCCGGTTTTTTCAATTTCCCCGGCGACTGCGCGCCCCGCAGATTCATCCAGATCAGCCAGGATAACTTGTGCTCCCGCGCCTGCGAATGCTTCGGCAATCGCCCGCCCGATGCCGTTTGCCGCTCCCGTCACAATTGCGATTTTATCTTTCAATCGGTTCATGGAATTATTTAACCACGAAGGCACGAAGACTCGAAAAAATACAAGTAAGATTTTTTTCGTGCATTGGTTTCTTCGTGGTTCCTTTTATTTCTTCCAATTCGCCAATGGCTGACCGCGTACGCCAACCCGGGCGCGCGTAATGGTCGTGCGGCCCAAGTTCGCCACATACATCATTTCCGGCTCCAGCGGATCAAATGCCATGTTCGTCGGTTGCGAAAGCAAAATCGCCCAGCGATCCCAGGCGAACAGTTCTTTTTTCCCCTCCGGCGTAATCTTCCATATTTCATCCGAAGCATAACACGATGCATACAGATTTCCCGCTTTATCTAATACCACCCCATCCGGCATTCGGCCCACGCCTTCGCAAAATATTTTCTGCTCCTTCACATTCCCCGCATTATCCAATTCAAATCTCCACACGCGATCAAAATCGCTTTCGACCATGAACAACGATTTTTCATCGTGCGATAATGCCAGGCCATTAGCATATCCAAAGGGCCCAGCAATTCGTTCTCCTTTGCCATGGTGATCAAAACGCAGCAGCCAACCGTTTTGCTTCATCCACTGGCCGGAGTCGGTTACGTAATAATCACCGCGCGAATTAAATAGCCCAAAGTTCGGGCAGATGATTCGTTCTCCAATTGCCTCAGCTGCGAAGATTTCCCACTTGCCATCCCTTTTCACCCGCACAATGCCCCGGCTCGGACAGCAGGCAAACAATTCATCCTGAAGAGACAGCGCCACTCCACCCACAAATCCCCCAAGATCGGCCACCTGTTGCACTTTCCCATTTCGATCAATGCAATAAATCTGCCCCGCTTCTCCGCCCGCCCAGAGATCGCCATCTCGATCAAACGCCAGGCATTCCGGATGGTCCAAACCATTAGCGAAAACTTCCCAACGCTCGCGCGATATTAAAGGCTCGGGCGAATTCATGATTCATCCACAATATCAAATCTGTCGCGTCAGTTTGAGCGCATTCTGACTTGAGAAATAAAGCAACCTTTCTTCCGAGTTAATCAACCCACCGCCGGCGCCAAATCTTTTCCGCCGCACTCAGGGCATTGGCCAGATTGGCTCATCAGCAGCGAATATCCACAAGTCGCGCAGCGGGGCTCCTCAGCCGCCATTGAAAATCGCAATCCACAACCTGGACATGCACTCGACCCCAGCGGCAGCGTCGATTTGCGATTACAGACAGGGCACACCAGTGTTAATTCGCTCAGCTCCAGTTTTTCACGCCTCTGGCGGTTGTCGCGATGAAAACGGTTCAGGCGTGCCAGTACCGCCATCGCTATCGAACCGCAGCCAGCCAGGATTCCGCAGCCGGTGCTGATGCGCTCAAATAGTTCATTCGGGCTGTATCGGCCCTGTGGATAGCGGATGCTGCACGTTGCTGCTGCCCCAGCGATGGCTGCTGCCAGCAGGGTTCCCCAGCGCAGCCAGATTTGCTGCGGCTTGAGCGAAACCAGCAAAGACAAACTCGCCAGTGCAATCACAATCGCCACGCTCACCGACAGCGCGAAATCGGATTCAAGTTTTTGCAAATAGGCCGATTGAGCGTAATTGTTGTTGTCTAGTGCACCTGTGAAGGTCAGCACAAACGCGGCCCCCGCCGCAAAAATACCGATCAAACGCCATAGTGTCGAGCGATGCTGAAAATTCAATCCCGTCAGCGCGGCCACCACTAGCGGTGAGAGCAAGTAAATCGCCCAGGCGGTCCGCCAAATTGGCCAATCATCCGATCTCCATTGTGGCGACGGATACCAAATCGCAATCGCGAACAGGACCATCGCAACGCTAAAGAGAATCAGTCCTGCCGGAACCAACAGCCACGTTTCCGGCCGACCCACGAAGCGCAGAATAATCACCACAGGAATGGCAACGATGCCTAAGCACGCAGCCATCTCTCCCATGTGCTCGCCAAAATCGCTGCCAATATTCATGTCCCAGATGGCGCACATGATCAGGAGGAACTCGGCAACAATCAGCACCATCGCGACCGAGCCGGCGTAAAAACTCTTTTTATTCTCCGCCATGCCCGACGCCGGCAGCATCAGCGCCGACGCCACCGCGGTGAGAATCGCCGACCCCACCAATCGGCTGGTGATTTCCGAATCCATCTTCGCAACGAACATCAACACCGCCCCCGCCACGCCCGCAATCGCCAGCGAAAGCAGCATCAAGCGAAGATAAAACGCGCGATTAAACATTCTCTCGCCGCTTCACACCTTTCTTACTTTCTCACCTTTCATACGTTTTCTTTCTCAACGGCTTCCGCCGCGCAGGAAATATTCCATCAGCTCATGGCCGTGATCAATTTTTAGTCCCGATGTGGCTGCATTTTTTTCGTTAAAAGGCCCGGGTCGCAGTTCATGCACGCCCGTGCCCGCCATCGCAAAGCAGGGGGGGGCATATCCATGCTTGCGCGTCGCGATATTGGTGGGATGGTCCGGCATGACCAGAATCCGCCATTGATCATATTTCTTTAGCTTTTCCAAGACCGGGCCAACAACGAACTGATCGATGTGCTCGATCGACGCGATTTTGGTTTTGTAATCCGCCTGATGCGAAGCTTCGTCCGGCGCTTCGACATGGCTTACGACGATGTCGAATTTATCCAGCATGTCAGCAGTGTCGATGCCTTGTTGTTTGTAATTCGTATCGTGGAAGCTGGTCATGCCCGCCACTTCGTGGTTCTGCCAACCCAGCAAAACCGCCAGGCCGCGCAGTAGATCGACGCCGGTGATCATGCAGCCATTATTCACGCCAAATTTCTCGGCAAATTTGGGCATCCTCGGCGCGTGCCCCTGTCCCCAGAGCCAGACCTGCGTGGCGGGATTGAGATGATTATCGATGCGCGTGGCATTGATATCGTGATCAGCAAACAGCTTGGCCGAATTCTCCATGATCTGGCGGAGAATTTCCGAGCCTTCGCCTTTAGGGAGATATTTAGCGATCGGTTCTTCGGGGATTTCGTGCGGCGGCTTGGTGGTTAACTGAAAATTCTGCTGGCCGCGATAAACCAGCAGATTGCGATATGAAACACCGGCGACATATTCAAAGCCGGGCACATTCGTATTGGCGGCGATGAGATCCAGCAGAACTTTCGCCTCGGCATTGGTGATCCCACCGGCAGAGTGGTCTTTCATAATGCCGTCGATCACCGTCACGAGATTGCAGCGGAAGACCCAGTCGCTGGCTGTGAGCGGAATATTCCGCGCCGCTGCTTCGAGCGGTGCCCGGCCCGAATGATATTTTGCCGGGTCGTAACCGAGCAGCGACATGATCGCGACATCCGATCCCGACTCGAATCCATCGGGAACCGTGCGCGCTGTTCCCTGCCTGCCATGCTCGGCGATCCAATCCATATTCGGTGTGCGCGCTGCTTCAAAAGGCGTTTTATTTCCAAGCTCTTTCAAGGGATCGTCGGCCGCCCCGTCGGGAATAATGATCGCGTATTTCATATCGCTAGGTTGTAACAAAAATCACCCGAAAGTTCGGTACTGGTAATCACTGAGCAATTCCTCCATCAAAAGCCCACGGATGGCCATCCATGGGTGTGTCCAACATTATCGGAATCCAGATAACACAATAGTGCTTCGGTTCCGAACATTTTAACTCTCGCATCGTCATATACTTGCATTCATTCTTTTTCCTCATTTGGCAGCCGCCAAATTTAGCATACTCTTAAAGACTGGCATTCAGCCCCATCAGGAGACAATTGCGCTTGCAACATCACCAAAAATTCATTCGCCAATTCGCTTTGGCTGCATCCATAGCGGCTGTTTTCCCTGCCCTCGCTTCTGCGGTGGATCGCACCTGGACCAATCAATCCGCCAATAGCCTTTGGGGCACGTCCACCAACTGGTCTGGCAGCACGCTTCCCGGTTCCAGTGATAATGCCCTTTTCACCGATACCGCCGGCGGCGGCTCCGTCGATCTTGGCGCTACCACGCGCACGATCAACACGCTCCATTTTGCTAATTCGCTTACCTTCTATGATCTAACCGATGGCACGCTCGCGCTAGCACAAATCATCCAGGACTCCACTGCTGCCGAGAATGAAATCGACGCTGCCATCTCCACCACTTCCCTGTCCATTGCCGCTTCTGGTGGATTGCTCGATATCGAGGGCTCGATCACCGCGACCAATCTCACGATCTCTTCAACAACCTCCGGCGGGCAGGTTGAATTCGACAGTTCCGCTAATTCTTTTTCGACCATCGCCGTCAATTCCGGCGGCATGCTCGACGCATTCAACGTCGGCAGCACCGGGGCTGCTCCCGTTCAGCTCAACGGCGGCACGCTCAATCTCTATAGCGATACGCCCAATGCCAACTACGGCAATAACCTGACCGTCAATTCCACCAGCCAGCTCATGGCCAACGCCATGAGTGCCGCCGGACCATTGAGCAACACGTTCCGCATGGGAACGCTCACGATGAACGCTGGCGGGCAGCTCACCTTCGGCTCGCAAAACAGCTACGCGATAGCATTCAATTCCACTTCGATTAACGGCGCGGCGATCTTTGTTGGCACACAGCAATACCTTGGCACCGGTGTCGCTCAGCTTCAGCTCGGGGCTGTTTCGCAAACTGTAGCCAATTCATCCATTACTCTTGATGGCATCGGCGAGTTGCTGCTCAATCATGCCAGCACCTACACCGGTGGAACCAATATCAACGGTGGCATGGTCATCCTCGGCGTCAACGGTGCTGCAGGCAGCGGCGCGGTGAATGTCTATAGCGGTGGAGCAGTTTCTATCGCTAGTGGCGTCACTTCATTTCCCAGCCTGAACATCGGCGCCGGCGGCGTTGCAGATGCCGCCCTGGTGGGTGATCTCACCGCTGCCATTTACAGCGGTGCAAACCAAAATGTTTTCCTATCGCCCGGCTCAATCATCGCTGCCTCTGCCGGCCAGCTTCCTGTGCGCGGCACCGATGTCTCCTCTGCCGCTTATTACCTCGGCATAACCTCCGATACCCAAACCGCCACGGTGGGCGATAACGGCTCGACCAGCATTTTCATGGGCGCGGCATTCGGGATTTACACACCCACTACATCTGCGTTTTCGGGCACGCTCTCTGCCGCCCAGACCGGCCAATCGATTCCCGTTTACATCGCTCCCGGCTCACAGACTTTTTCCAGTGCCTCTTTCAATACCACGGCGGGTGTTAACATTTCCGGCCCCGGTGAAATGGTCCTGACCATGCCCCTCGCCGGTACCGCGACCAATTACACCATCAGCGGCGATTCCGCAAATTCCCAAGCCTCGATTCTTCTCTCGCTGGCCTCCTCCAACGACATTTCTTCCAGCCAGACTTTCAGTGTTTCTAATGGCATCGTCTATCCCGGTTCCGCAACCGCTGTTGCTAATGGCGGAATTCTTAACATCAATTCCAACGCCACCCTTTATCTCGATCCGAGCGCCATGACCAATGGTCCGACCACCGGCACATTCAATATCAATGCCGGCGGCGCGCTCTACGTTTCCAGCAACTTTGTCGCTCCCGGCCAAGGTGCAACCTTCACTTTTTCTCCATCATCTACTGTCCTGCTGGGCGGAAATTTCAGCACCAGCGCCGGCGGATTTCTCCCAAATCAAAGTGACATCATCCTCGATACCACCGGCACGATTTCCATCACCGGATCAGGCTTGGTATTGGGCAACGGCCATCGTCTTACCACTCCTAACAATGCCTCCGTCACCCTGACTGGCGGAACGGGAATCACCGGCAGCACAACCGCCAGCATTTCCGCCAGCGGCTCCAGCAGCGCTTTGGAAATCGACGATCTCGTTAATCTTCCCAACACTACCCTCACGATCGGCGACACCAATTCATTCACAACCACCTCGTCGGCCGACTTCGTCTCCCGAGTCTCCGCGCCTCAAACTGGAACGGTTATTCTCAACAATGCTTCCGACACCATCAAAAACCTCCAGGTGAACGGCGGCACGCTGATCGTCGACCAGAATTTTTCCACCGGCCAATATTCCCAGTCCAACTCTGT
This sequence comes from Tepidisphaeraceae bacterium, assembly GCA_036490535.1. Classification (GTDB taxonomy): domain Bacteria; phylum Planctomycetota; class Phycisphaerae; order Tepidisphaerales; family Tepidisphaeraceae; genus DASXDR01. Next base: position 23,110 of record DASXDR010000195.1, read on the forward strand.
TGCCACCTTCCACAGCCAATTCACCGCCACCGGTGCCTTCTCGCTGTCCAATTCCTCCGTCGCGCACTTAGGCTCCGCCTACAGCTCGACTAACCCCAATTCCATCGCATCGCTCTCGCTCGCCACCGGCACCACGCTCGACATCGGCGGCAACACGCTGGATATCAGCTCCATCTCCGCCAGCGCTCTTCGCTCCGATATCCTGGCGGCTTATGACAATGGCAACTGGGATCAGGCGGGCCTGACTAGCTCCCTCATCGCCTCTCACCCAGGCACGGCCATCGGCTACACGATTTCCGGCTCCTCAGCTGTTGCTCGCCTCACCTGGCTCGGCGACACGAATCTCGACGGCGTTATCAATACGACTGATCTTTCCAACATTTCTCCCACCGGCACGACATGGGCGCAGGGCGATTTCAATTACGACGGCAAAGTGAACGCAGATGACTATTCGCTGTTCATGCTCGGCGCGGCTTACGGGAAGAGCAGCATCGCATCGGTTTTGCCGGAGCCGTCGATAGCGTTCGCAGGATCCGTTTTGCTGGTGTGCGTGTCTGGGAAACGCCGAAAGATGGCGACATAAATGTATTGAACGCGTGCTTTTTTCCTGTATATTTACTGCCGATCCAACTCTGAAGTTGTGGAGGGCCGGCAAATGTGGGCGAATCGGAAAAATATTGTTCGCTGCGCTTTCCTTCGCAATATTCCTTGCATGGCGGCAACGTTATTGCCATTGGGATATTGCCAGAGTGCCCAAGCCGTAACATACACGTCGGCAGATACATTTCTTGTTTCAACTGGGTATTCGGGAACACAGGCATACGGCATTGCGGGTACGCAAATAGTCGGGACCCAGATCGTTTCGGGAGGTCAGGCGCTGCTTTGGACTGATACGTCCAGCGCAGTAGTTTTAACGCCCACCAATTTGTCCGGTTTCAGTGGTTCCGATGCCTATGCGACCAATGGTGCCCATCAGGTCGGCGATGGCACGGGTACTGCCGCCGGCGGAAGCGGAGGGACGCACGCAATGCTTTGGAGCGGAGCTTCCAGCACCGCGGTTGATCTGAATCCAACCAATTTATCGGGAATTACTATTTCCACTGCGATAGGCATTGCTGGCAACCAGGAAGTCGGCGTGGGCCGCGGTACGGGAACCGGGAACAACGACCACGCGATCCTCTGGACCGGGGCCGCCAACACTGCGGTCGATCTGAACCCGACCAATCTAACCGGCTATACCGCTTCATTCGCATATGCGACCGATGGTAGTCAGCAGGTGGGATATGCCTCGGGAAGCGCCACCAGCGGAAACAATCACGCCATGCTCTGGTCTGGCACGGCCAGCTCGGCTGTTGATTTGCAGCCGACGGATTTAACTGGATTTGTCTCTTCCTCTGCAGACGGTATCTCGGGGACACAAATTGTTGGCGTAGCCCAGACGCCTGGCACATCCGACAACACTTACGCGATCCTGTGGACCAGTGCTTCGCCCACCAGTGCCGTCGATCTCAATCCATTGCCACAGGGCCAAAACGTCTGGTTATCGCAGGCCACCGCAACCAATGGTGCTGAGCAAGTGGGACTGGCTTTTGAGTCTCACGGTAATGGCATTGGCAATCCGATGGCGGTCGTCTGGAGTGGCACGGCGTCGAGTATGATCAATCTCGATGCGCTTCTGCCCTCCGGCGAGCAAGGTCAGGGAACTGTCGCACAAAGCATCGATGCGTATGGCAATATCGTCGGATTCAGCCTGACCGGCGCGCCGCCCATATGGTTAGCCGGCGACACATATAAAATTTCCGGTGGCACTGGCACTTGGAATACGGCCACTAACTGGCTCTCCGGAATTCCCGCCGCGGGAAATGATGTATTGCTTATTCAATCCGACACCAGCAACCGGACGATCACCTACGCAAGTACTTCGACCCCGCTATTGGGAAATGTAACGATCGACGCCACCGGCTCCGGCTCCATAACCTTGGCGCAGTCCATCAATACGCTCAATGCCGTCAATGAATACCTTGGCTTCGTCGGCATTGGTAACTACATCCAATCGGGCGGCACGAATCACGTCACCAACACGCTCACGCTCGGCGCTAAAGCAGGGTCTTCGGGGAGTTATATCCTGGACGGCCCGGGCGTTTTGACGGCTGGGGCAATGACGATCAACAGCGGCACATTTGAGCAAGCCGGTGGCACGTGCACGGTGGGTTCGTTTGTGAATAACGGCGCCTTCAGTCAAGCGGGTGGAACTGCGTCGCTGGGACAGGTCACTGGCACAGGATCGCTCTCCATCGCCGGTACAGTCATCGTGGCAAGCATCGTGCAGAATTCTCTAACGATCAGTGGCGACGTTTCGTTTCTCGCCGAAAGAACATCCAGCACGGTCAACTCACTGATTATTGGCGGCAAGCTGGATTTGGCCGACAACCTGCTAATCGTCAATTACACTGCTCCCGATCCGGCGCGCACAATTAAATCTCTGCTAGCCTCTGGCTACAACAACGGAAAGTGGAACGCGACTTCGGGGATCGTCTCCTCCAGCGCCGCCGCAAACTCGGGAAATTACACGACACTCGGTTATTACGACACGGGCAGTCAGGTCAAAATCAAATACACATGGGTCGGCGACGCTAATCTCGATGGTGTGGTGGATAATTCGGATTTGCTGGCAATGTCATCCACTGGCACCAACTGGCAAACCGGCGATTTCAACTACGATGGCAAAGTCAATTCCGACGATTACTCCCTCTTCATGCTAGGTGCCTCTGAAAGTGGCGGAGCTAATATATCTCAATCCCTGCCCGAGCCCGCAGTTGGAGTTATTCTGGGAAGTCTTTTCCTTTTCTATCGACGTCGATAGCAGCATTGTTCTTGCCTAGGGCAACAAATGGATTTTTTTATTGCCTTCGAACGACCACTGTGCTAATTTCGCGTGGTTCGGTAACCACATCTCCAATCTGTGTTTGAGATCACGTTGGGCATGTTGGGGCAAAAATACAGTGCCATCCAGTTGGCAGAGGAGAAATCATGTTGCGGGCAGCTTTTTTGCGCGCTGTAGCAGCGCGTTCGCGTGCATATCGAGTGATCAGTCTGGCGTCAGCTTCAGTAGCGCTGCTCGGCATGACCGCGCAGGCGGGAACGCCCGTCTCCTTCGACCGCCAGGCCAATGGCCAGCAGATGTCCGATACCTATCTCGATGGGAATAACCAGCAGCAAACCTATACCTGGACCTGGAACGACAACGCTAATTGGAGCCAGTCCAGGGTCGACAGTACCGACCCGGCGGGAAACCCCATTGAGCTTCAGCCCAGCAACTGGTCGCAGGATACCGCTCCCAATGGCGACTATGACGTCTCGCTCGGGGGAGCGCAGATCACCGACGATATTTCCGTCAATGTCGATACGCTTAGCCTCTCGGGCGAGCTGGATATTCTTGGCGGGCAAACGCTGAACATCACCAATGGCTCATTGGTGAATAACGGCACCATCAGTATCGACTGGGACGACGCCGGCCTGGGCACGGCATTGAACTTTTCTGCCGACGCTTCCATCTCCGGTAAGGGAACCATTGTTTTGAACAATGACAACGCACAGCTCAATACCGACAGCGGGGCCACCGTCACCATCGGCGCGGATCAAACCATTAACGGCGACGGTCAAATCAGCGGCGCGTTTATCAATAACGGGGCGATTACCTCCACGGTCGCCGCTGGGTCTATTTCCATCACCGGCACGCTGACGAACAATAATAGCCTCAACGCCTTGAATGGCAGCACGCTGAGTTTCAATGGGACCATGACCAACAACGGCAGCATTGGCTCGGAAGGCTCTAACACCAATTCCAATCTGGTTCTTTCTGGCACCATTAATAATGGCAGTGCTGGGGAAATTGATGTCGGATCGAACCTCTATCTGGAAAGTGCCACCATCAATGGTGGTCGTGTATTGGCGACCTTCGCTGACGCTTATATTCAAGTCAGCGGCAATTCAGTCGTCAACAACGCCGATTTCGAACTGGGTGGACAAGATAAGATGGATATTCTCGGCGGTACGACCATGACGTTCGGCGGGACCACTACGGTTCAGAACTATGGCACGATTACCGTCAACTCCGACAACTCCGGTCTCGGAACGGCGCTGAATTTCAGCTCTGATATCAGCATAACGGGGGAGGGAGATATTCTGCTCACGCAGAGCGGCGCGGGTTCGCAGTTCAATGCGGATTCGGGGGTTACCGTCACGCTGGGCGCGCAGCAAACTCTCCACGGCACGGGGGACGTCAACGCAGCGATCATCAACAAGGGGACCATCAGCGCCGATGTCTCGGGCGCATCGCTTGACTTGAGCTCATATGGCATCGAGAACGATAACGTCATGCAGGCGCTCAATGGATCGACCATGAACATTGATTCCATCACAATCACCAATACCAATGGGCAAATCACGGCTTCCGATGTGTCCTCGATTGTCCTCACCAGTGCGACGATCGACGGCGGGCAGGTGAACACGTTTACGAATTCTTATGTCAATTGGAACAACTGCACGATGACCGGCTCGATTGAACTCTCAGGCGTGCAGAACATTGTCGCCGGCTCAACCACGACGATGACAGGAACCGCACTGGCCAACAACGGCCAGATCGTTGTTAATCCCGATCAGGAATTGCTGGGTACCTCTCTCTCATTCGATGCTGATACGGACCTTACGGGCAACGGTGAAATTCTGCTCAATGCCCCGATCAGCGGAGCCCAAATAAACGTATCGGATACCCACGTGCTGACCGTGGAAAGCGGCCAGATCATAGACGGTCAGGGGGAGATCAACGGCAACGTCCTCAACAAGGGCCGGATCACCGCCAATGTTGCTGGGCAGACTCTTGCGTTGACCTCGCCACTCGGCATTGGCAATCAGGGGACGCTCAGCGCCATCAATGGCGCTACTCTCGAGCTTTCGAATACGATCACGAACTACGCATCCATTAGCGCTGATGCCAGTTCGACGCTGGCGCTCAACGAGGCGACGGTTACGAATCAGTCGCCAGGATCAATGACCATTGCCGGGCAACTTTCGATGTTACAAAGCACGATCGATGGTGGGAGCGTTGATCTTTCCGCCGCCGGCGCTTCGGGAGTCGTTAGCAGTGAAGCGACCATCGAAAATACTACTTTCACGCTGGGAAACGGCAACCATTTCGACATCCAGGGCGGCTCCACGCTGATTTTCGATGGCACCATGAATATCACTAATAACGGAACCATCACTGTTGATTCTGATCTGGCTTCCCTGGGCACGGCGCTGAACATCAATGCTGATATGACCATCGGAGGATCGGGCGATATTCTGCTTGCCAATGGCGCTAGCGCCTCGCAATTCAATACGACCAATTCCAGCACGGTTACGCTGGGTGCGAGTCAGACCTTGCACGGATCGGGGGCAATCAACGCTGCGATGATCGATCAGGGAACCATCAGCGCTGATACTGTTGGTGGTGCGATTAGTCTGAGTTCGTATGACGTCGAGAACGATCACATCATGCAGGCCAGCAATCAATCGACCTTGGATATTAACTCCATCACGGTGACAAATACCTCGGGCCAGATCAATGCATCGAATCAGTCAGCGGTGCTGATCTCCAGTGCTACGATCATTGGCGGGACCGTTAGTGCATCAGCGAACTCTCATGTAGACTGGTCCAACTCGACCATGAGCGGCGCACTTACACTATCAGGGCTTCAGAATATCCCTTCCGGCAATACGATCACCGCCAATGGACCCACGCTGACGAACAACGGCAAGATCATCATCAACTCCGACGTGGGAGGCTTGGGCACCGCTCTCGATATCGATTCCGATCTAACTCTCAATGGCAGCGGCCAAATCCTGCTTAATCTGGCGGGAACCGGCGCCCAGTTGAACGTTATCAACAGCCACACCCTAACCGTGGGCGCAAACCAGCTGATTGATGGGCAGGGAACAATCAGCGGCAACATCATCAATCAAGGCACCATCCGCGCCGACGTAAAAGGGCAAACCCTGGAAATCGGTAACGCCATCACCAACTCCGGCAAACTCGATGTTGCCGGCGGAACGCTCCTGCTGGATGCGGGGCTCACCGGTGCTTCGGTTCGTGCCCAGCTTTTCTCCGGCAGCAACGGCGGCGCTTGGAACGGCAGCGGCATCATCTCCAGCCTTGCTCCTTCCCATAAAGGCACCGCTGTCGGCTACACTTCGAGCAATTCCACTTACACCCTCATGTACACCTGGCTCGGAGACACAGATCTCAATGGCGTGGTTAATAACACCGACTTGTTAGCCATCTCCCCAGCAGGCACCACCTGGTCTACCGGCGATTTCAATTACGACGGCAAAGCTAACCAGGACGATTATGCTCTTTTCATGCTCGGGGCTGCAGAGAGCAATGGAAGGAACATTTCGCTTGCGGTGCCGGAGCCGGGAGTCACCTGCGCGCTGGGAGGTTTGGCGTTGTCTGGATTACTTAAACGGAAGAAACAACCGGCGCGTCGATTATGCTACACACGCCTACTTTTCTGTTGTAAAGCAAAAAATCTGTGTTAGCATAGAAGATCGCAAAAACATTCACATCTTTGCTTGATGTGCTGGGAACAATCCATTGTTTTTAGATTTTTTCTGAGGAGAGAATATGTTGCGGGCAAAGTGTGGGCGCAGGCTTTCTATCTGCGCAGTGCGTCGTGGTGCGCTGGTGTTGGCGGTGGCTTCTCTGTGGCAGACATACGCCTATGCTGGCACGGCTATCTCGTGGGATCGGCAGGCGTATGGGCAGTCGTTTACTGATTCATATACGGATGATCAGGGGAATACTTCGACGTATGATTACACTTGGCCGGATAACGCCAATTGGAGCCAGTCCGCGCTTGTCGGCCAAAGCCCGATCTCACCGCACACTCTGACTTATGAGCCTAGCAATTGGTCGCTGCCGAACTATCCCGATGGGGATTATGATGTTTCGCTGGGGGGAAATCAGGTCACGCTGGATATTTCTGTGTCCGTTGACTCCCTGAGCATGAGCGGGGAACTGGACATTCTGGGGGATCGCTCTCTGGATATTACCCAGGGTTCGCTGGTCAATAATGGATCGATCATTGTCAATTGGGACGACAGCGCATATGGCGCTGCCTTGGATTTCACTGCCGATGCGAACATTGGGGGTACGGGAACCATTGTATTGAATAACGACGGCGCGGGGTCGCAACTCAATGTGCAAGCTGGCAGCACGGTAACTATCGGCCCGGCGGAGACGGTATCGGGGCTGGGTCAAACATCCGGGTCGTTGATAAACAACGGAACTATTAATGCCAATGTCGCAGCTTCCACGCTTCTGGTTCAAGGCGATATCACCAATAACAATATACTCAGCGCCACCAGTGGCGGGACGCTTTATCTGAGCAGCACGATATCGTCCAGCAACACCGGTACGATCAGCTGCGATGCCACTTCCACATTAGTGGTGGTCGGGACAGAAGCGCAATCCAGCACGGGAAAGATCAACGTGCTAGGCAACTTAATCCTATCTACTGGTACTATCGACGGAGGAACTTTAGATGCGTCGGCTTCGGGCGCTTCGATCCAGGTCAATTCCGGGGATGGGTTGATCCAGAACAATACATTCACCCTGGGCGCTGGGAATCATCTGGATATTTATTCGGATTTCAACCTCACCTTTGCTGGCACGATGGCGCTCACCAATAACGGGATCATCACCGTGAATTCCAACCAGGGCGCCTATGGCTCGGCGATAAATTTTGACTCAAATATTACCGTGAACGGTACCGGCAGCATTCTGCTTAACGAAGACGCGGCTGGAGCAAGCCTCATAGCCGACCCCGGCGCTACCGTGACCCTGGCTTCCGGACAGACGCTGCACGGGATGGGACAGATTAATGCGGCCATTATCAATTACGGCACTATCAGCGCCGATGTATCGGGCGCATCGCTCGATATCGGGACATTCGGCATGGAAAATGACAACCTCATGCAGGCGAATAATAGTTCCACGATGAACATCGGCGGAATCACGGTTAACAATACGAGCGGTACGATATCGGCTTCAAATAAATCTGTGGTGTCGATGAGCGACGCGACAATCGTGGGCGGCGTTGTGTCGGCTACGTCTGATTCTCATATTGACTGGGTTGCCAGCACAATAACCGGAGCGATCACGCTGTCCGGGACCCAGAATATTCCTAGTGATGCAACGCTGACCATGAATGGTACCACGCTGACAAATAACGGAACTATTGTTATCAATCCCGAGCAGGGGGTGTATGGAACAGCGCTGGATTTTGATTCTGATGCAACGCTGGACGGTACGGGCGAAATTCTCCTGAACGGCGCCGGAGGCACGTCGCAGCTCAATGTAATTAATGGGCATACGCTGACGATACAAAGCGATCAGTCGATAGTTGGCATAGGTCAGATTACCGGTAACTTTATCAACTACGGTCAGATTGCCGGTAATGTCAGCGGACAAACCCTGGAGATTTCACCGGGGACCGCTACTTCCAATTACGGCGATATGACCGGCGCCAGAGGCGGCACGCTGCAAATAGACAGCGGGCAAGTCAATAATTATGGGTTAATTAGTTGTTTGGCGGGGGCCACACTATCGCTGGGAACTACTTATATCACCAATTATTCCACCGGGGGTATTGCTGTTTCTGGAGCGTTAATTCTGAACGGCGCTACCATCGACGGCGGTACGATAGTCGCCGGCAACACC
>DASXDR010000202.1:0-9012 GCA_036490535.1 Tepidisphaeraceae bacterium
ATATTGGCCCGCTGGAGCAGGGATTTCTCTATTACGGTCCATGGTCGCCGTGGTATTCACTGCAGCAAGTTCTGACACTGCCGGTGGTGCTACTCGGGCCGCCGGTGCAAAAATACATCACGTCCACATGGATTTCGGCGATTGTGTATGTGCTGCCGCTGCTGCTGATTCGTAAAAATCGCTTTTTACTACTCTGGCTTTTCTGGCTTGCAGGAACAGTTGGTTTTCTTGGAATTTGGGATCGGATCAGGCCATCGCATGAATTATCCATGGTGCGCTATGTTCTGATTTGCGGCCCAGGGTTTTATTTGATTTATGCAGGACTGCTTTTGCAGCCAGCTTCGAACAAGTCGAATAAAAGCGATGCATCAATAGCCGGGACTCAACGAGTCCCGGAAAACTCGGAGTTCCGGGACTCGTTGAGTCCCGGCTATTCTCATCTGCCGGTCTACAACTCACATTCTAAAAAATGGATGCAGCATCTTTTGCCTGCGCTGGTAGTCATTTTCTGTTGCGTTAGTTTGCCAGCGAGTCTCGCCGAGCGCATGTGGCCTGATTGGAGGGCGATTGCGCGCGCAGTGGACCGGATGAAGCAGCCCGGCGATCTGTTGGTGTGTGCATCCGAAGGCAAAGACGACTGGTTTTCCGGGTTGTATATGGAATATGCCTATTATGCCAAAGAGCGTCCCCGGGATGTGCTGCTATTGGTAAAGCCGGCTGATGAACAACTGATGCAGCAGATTAAAAAATTCAGCGGGGTAGTGGTGATTAATGGAACGAATTTGAATCCAGAGCTTTTGCTGCCTGGGTATCGGGTGGTGGAAGAGAAACCGTTTTTGCCGGTGTTGACGACGGCTAAATTGGAACGCTGAATTCTGAACGCTGAACGCTGAAGAAGAACCCCCACCCCTGCCCTCCCCCTGAGTACAAGAGGAGGGAGGGAAATGCGGGCGTAGGAGGTTTTTTCCCTTGGCCCTTAGCGGCGTCGCGGGGGAGTTAAATATAATCCGGACTATTTGGAGATAGGGCGTTTGCGCTGGGCGAGGAGACCGTGGTAGTGGTCGGACCAGCGTTGGGCGATTTGTTTCCAGTCGTAGCGTTGCCAGACAAAGGGACGCGCGGCGGCGGCAGCGTGGCGGCGAAGATCGGGATCGCCGAGCCAGCGTTCGAGCTCGGCGGCTAATGGATTGATTTTGCAGGGGACGACTCCCCCTACTTTGGCCTCGAGCACATCCGAATAAAGATTCACCTGGTCGGAGATGATTACCGGCGTGCCGGCGGCGAGGGCTTCGACGACGGCGATACCGAAATTTTCCTGATAACTGGGTAGGCAGAATAGATCGGCGTCAACGAGAGCGGCGATGCGCTCCTGGCCGTAGAGCATGCCGGTGAAAATCACGCGGTCTTCGATGCCAAAATTGCGCGCCAGCTCGCGAACTTTATCAGTGTAACTTTCGGCATCGGGGCCGGCGATGACGAGCATGGCATCTTTCTGCGGCAGCTTGGCGACGGCGGGGACGAGCAGGTCCAGACCTTTTTTGTGATGCACGCGGCTGAGGAAGGTAATCAGTGGGCGCGAGCCGATCTGCGGATATTTATCGCGAAACATGCCGCGCGGCGGAAGCGTGTCGAACTCATCGAGGTTCACGCCATTGGGTTCGACAATCGAAGCGGGCGATAGGCCAAGGGGTTTGGCTAAATCGCGTTCGGTGGCAGTGGTGTAATGCATCGCGGCGGCGGAGTTCAGGTCTTTGCGCAGGCGCAGCGCGAGATAGATTTTCTTTTTCAATCTGGATTGATTGAGCGACCAGGGGTCGAGCATGCCGCAGGGACGGAAGATGTAAGGGCGGCGCAGGGTGTGGGCGAGGCAGGCAGCCTGGTGCTGGATTTCTTCCCAGATGGCGTGAATGTGAACGATGTCGCAATCGGCAATTGCTTCGGCGAGCGTAGGGCAGAGATCGGGATGACGGCCCAGCGGTGCGGTGACCGGGCCAACAACACAGGTTTTAACGCCCTGGTCAGCGAGTTTCTGGGCAAGATCAGTGTTGTCATTGGCGGCGAAGGTGGAGACGACGCGCACATCGAGGCCGACGTGGTGTTGCGCGAGACTGAGGCCGGACAGTGCGGTGGCCGGACCACCGGTGCGCGGGTCGATGCTGGAGATGACGTGCAGGACTTTCATGCGGAATGGCTCGCGATGATCTTTTGGTAATGCTCCCGCCAACGCAGAGCAATCTGGTCAGAATCATACTGCGCGAAGGCGGCTGCGCGGCCGCGCGCTCCGGCGGATTTTCGTAAGGCCACATCTTTCATCCAATGCGAAAGCTGAGCTGCCAGCGGATCAATTTCACAGGGGACGACGGCGCCGCAAGCCGCGGCAGTGATGTCGCCGTAAATATTCACCTGATCGCTGATAATCACTGGACAACCCGCGGCCATGGCTTCGGCGACGACAATGCCAAAATTTTCCTGGTAGCTGGCGAGGGCGAAGAGATCAGCATCAACAAGCGCTTCGACGCGCTCGATGCCGCGAAGCATGCTGGTGAAGAGCACGCGATTACTGATGGAGAATTGATCAGCGAGATTTTGCAATTGCTGCTGATACCCATTTTCATCTGGGCCGGCGAGAACAAGCAGCGCATTTTCAATATTCGCTTTAGCGAACGCGGGGATGAGTAAATCCAAACCTTTCTTTGGACTGAGGCGGCCGAGGAAAAGGATGATCGGACAATCACCAATTTGCGGATAACGGCTGCGGAATGCTCCGGTTGCAGGAAGCGTTTTGAATTCGGTGAGATCAAGGCCATTGGCTTCGACGATCGTGGGGGCAGTGATTTTGTGAGATTGGCAAAGATCACGCTCAACGCTGCTGGTGTAATGGATCGCATCAGCATGATCGAGATTTTTTTTCATGCGAAAGCGCAGGTAAAGGCGCTTGGGGAGATTGTGTTTTTTCAGGCACCACGGGGCAATCATGCCATGCGGCGCGATGACGTAAGGCTTTGAAATTTGTCGAGCGATTCGCCCCGACCAGTATTGGATTTCCTCCCACATTCCGTGGATGTGAATCAGATCGGCATTGGCGAATTCGTCGGAGAGGATTTGTGGCATCTGCGGGTGCTGCGAGCGAGGGTCGCGGCAATGGAGGAGTTTTACCTTGACGCCGCGCTGGCGAAGTTGCTGGGCGACGGGTTCGGTATCGATAGTGACCCACGTGCTGAAGATGGTGACATCCATCCCAGCGGCGGCCTGGCTTTCAGCAAGGCGGCCCAATGCGGTGGCCACGCCCCCGGCAATGGGATCGAGTGAGCTTGTCGTGTGCAGGATGCGCATCAATTATTTATCTACGTTCAAAAATGTTGTAGGGGCGGCTTGGGCCGCCTGTCTCTTATCGGGCGGCTAATGCCGCCCTTACCGAAATCAAAACATGAAATTGCAATTTATTTATCGGCTTTTTTGATCCGCTTGAGGAATTCAGTTTCATCGATCACTTCAACACCAATTTCTCGCGCCTTATCGAGTTTGCTGCCTGCATCTTCACCAGCAATCACGAACGCGGTTTTTTTGCTCACCGAACCTGCTGCTTTGCCGCCGTTGGCAAGGATCAATTCTTCGATCTCGTGGCGTTTGAGCGTGGGCAGCGTGCCAGTGACGACGATGGATTTGCCGGATAGCGGTAGATTTTCATTTTTGGCAACCACTTTCATCTGGGGATCGAGCCCGGCGGCTTGGAGTTTCTGGATCGTATGTTTACCGGCAGGACTGTGGAAAAAATCATGCACGGATTGTGCGATGACATCGCCGATCTCGTGGATAGCGGAGAGCTGTTTGGCGGTGGCAGAACCAATGGCATCGAGCGAGCCGAAATTCGAGGCGAGGATGAATGCGACACGATTGCCAACATGGCGGATACCCAGGCCAGCGAGGAGTTTATCCAGGCCGCGAGCCTTGCTGGCCGCGATCGCGTCGAGAATATTTTGTGCGGATTTTTCGCCGAGACGCTCCAGCTTGGTCAATTGCTCTTTGGTCAGGTGATAGAGATCGGCGAAGGTTTTTACCAACCCGGTATCGACAAGCTGGTCGATCAATTTCTCGCCGATTTCTTCGATGTCCATCTGATTTCGGCCGCAGTACCAGCGGAGCTTTTCTTTGAATTGTTCGGGGCATTCAGGATTTACGCAGCGAATGTATGGAGTACCCTCTTCTTTAACAGCTTTTTCGCCGCAACTAGGGCATTTGCTCGGCGGCTCGATGGGCTCAGCACCGCGCGGGCGTTTTTCCTTAACGACCTGCACGACATAGGGAATCACTTCGCCGCTTTTTTCGACAACGATGGTATCGCCAATACGGATATCTTTTTCGTGAATCTGTTCAATGTTGTGCAGGCTGGCGCGCTTGACGGTGGTGCCGGCGATGAAGACCGGTTCGAGATCGGCCACCGGCGTGAGATTCCCCCCCTTCCCAACTTGCCAGCGCACGCCAAGCAATTTGGTCTGCATCTGCTCGGCCTGATATTTGTAGGCGATCACCCAGCGCGGAGCCTTGCTGGTTTCGCCGAGCGTTTGGCGGTCGGTGAGTGAATCGACTTTGAGAACCATGCCGTCGGTTTGATAAGGGAGCTTGCCGCGCACATCGGCAAATTTTTCGACGCCTTTGATCGCTTCCTCAATCCCATGACAGCGCGAAGTGTGCTCCGTGACCGGCAGGCCCCAGCTTTGAACTAATTTGATCCACTCCCAATATCCCACGGCTGGCAATGGATCGACCTGACCCATGCCGTGAGCGATAAATCGCAGCTTCCGTGATGCAACGATTCGCGAATCGAGAAGCTTCAGTGTGCCAGAAGTAAGATTGCGCGGATTCTTATAAACTTCTTCGCCAAGTTTTTCGCGCTCGGCATTGATCTTCTGAAACTCCGCGTTGTTCATGAACACTTCCCCGCGAATTTCCAGCACCTCCGGCACATTCTTGCCCTGCAATTTCAATGGCACCGTGCGAATGGTGCGGGCATTCGTGGTGATATCATCACCGACAACGCCATTGCCACGCGTGGCAGCCAGCACCAGCACGGAATTCTCGTAGCGCAGGCTCACCGCGGTGCCATCAACTTTGGGTTCCAGCACATAGGCGATCTTACCGTCGCCAAATAATCCATCCTGACCATTGTTGCCAAGAATTTTCCGCACGCGCTCGTCGAAAGCGCGCAGTTCGCCTTCGCTGTAGGTGTTATCAATCGACATCATCCGCACGGCATGCGTGACGCTTTTGAAAGAATCGATGGGCTGCTCTCCCACCCGATGCGATGGCGAATCCGGCGAATCCAGTTCCGGATGCGCTTTTTCCAGATCGATCAGCTCGTGCATCAATCGGTCATATTGCTGATCTGAAATGTCAGGTTTATTCTCAACATAATAGAGATAATTATGCCGATTCAGCTCGTCGCGGAGTTTCTCGATACGCTGCTTGGGTGATGACATAGCCGGTGATTATTTTAGCCGCTCGAAGTGGAAAACGCGCTGGCGATGAAACTCTCTGCGTTATCGACTTCACAATGGATCGCGAGTAGGTTTGCCGGGTCATCCGGGAGCACATATGGCCGAAGCGAGACGTAACTGGGCGGGAAATTATTCTTACCAAGCGCCGGTGGTGCGCTACCCCGAGAATATCGAGGAGCTGAGCCAAATGGTGGCGCGAGCCCCGCATGTAAGGGCGCTGGGAACACGTCATGCGTTTAATTCCATGGCGGATACCAGCGGCGAACAAATTTCTCTGACGAAATTCGATCGAATTTCGGGAATCGACTGTGAACGGATGACAGTCACCGCGCAGGCTGGAGTGCGGTATGGACATCTCGGGAAATATTTGCACGAGCGAGGTTATGCATTCGAAAATCTGGCGTCTTTGCCACACATTTCTATCGCCGGGGCATGTGCGACAGCAACGCATGGCTCGGGGGATAAGCACGGGAATCTTGCCACCTCCGTAGTTGCGATGGAAATGGTCAAAGCTGACGGCCAGGTGGTTGAGCTTTCGCGCGAAAGTCATGGCGAGGTGTTTGATGGCATGGTCGTGCACCTGGGGGCACTGGGAATCGTTACCGCTGTGACGCTGAAGATTGAGCCCACATTCCACGTCCAGCAATTCGTGTATGAAAATCTGCCCATCAGCAGTATGGAAAATCATTTCGAGGAGATTGTTTCCAGTGCTTATAGCGTCAGTTTCTTCACGAACTGGCAAGGGTCGAAAATCGCTCAGGTGTGGCGGAAATGTCTGCAAGAAAAAGCCGCAACAGCGGCAATGCTCAGGACATTTTTCGGCGCGACGCTGTCTGCAGTTGATCTGCATCCCACGGGTTCTCAGTCAGCCGAGAACTGCGCTCCCCAATGCGGGGTGGCGGGTCCCTGGTTCGAGCGCCTGCCTCATTTCAAGATGGAATTCACACCGAGCAGCGGAGAAGAATTGCAGAGCGAATATTTCGTTCCGCGCCGCCATGCGGTGGACGCGATTCTGGCAGTGACAGAGTTGCGCAACCAGATCACGCCGCATTTGTTTGTTTCGGAAATCCGCACGATCGCCGCCGACAATCTTTGGATGAGTCCCTGTTATCAGGAAGCCTGTGTAGGAATTCATTTCACCTGGAAGCCGCATTGGCCCACGGTACGAAAGCTGCTACCGGCAATAGAAGAAAAGCTCGCGCCATTTAAAGCTCGGCCCCATTGGGCAAAACTTTTCGCCATGAATCACGAGCAGATTTCGCCAAGCTACCCACGCCTCAATGATTTTAAAAAGCTGGCGACAGAATTTGATCCGCACGGAAAATTTCGCAATGATTTTCTGAAGCGATATGTGTTCGGATGATGGATCTTAAATCAAAGATCATCTGACTTTCGCCAGTTAGCTGGATGACTGCGTCCAAATCCGCCATAAAACGCAAAAGGTCGGCCCGATTTTAAATCAATTATTGCGATCGTGGGATTTCCTGGCGGCCCCTTAAGAATCAGAACGCGATCCTTCCAAATAGCTCCCGTAGCCATGGGCATTGGCTGGTCAGCAAAAAAACCGCCCGGAGCGTAATCGCTAAGTGAGCCCGAAAAAACCATCCACCAATTAACAATCCTTTTGCCAACTCCCTCGTCGAGTTTGACGGAAGCGCCGCCGACTTTGAAATGGTCGTGGGAGAAGTCATTCAGATTAACGGGAAAGCCGTGAGCTAGAGCTGCCGCATCATCCGCCTGGGTAGGATACGGGCCCGTATACGATCCTCGCTCAGGGCCGAACACGGTAACCAAAGACATAATCGTCAGGTTGTAAGGCAGCTCGGTTAGCCACTCATTCCCACTACCAAGACACCCGCCCGTAGCACGTCCGCAGCGATACGTGGGATCAATGTTAAAAAATTCGACGTTCGGCAGCCCCATATATTGAAACTTTGCAGTCCCCAGAAAATATGCAACCGTCGCAGAGAGCACAGCCAGCGAAGCAGGGCCAAACAACGACACGAATGCTTCGAAATAACAACGTGCCCACAGTGATAACAAGCACAAAACGATTGCTACCAGATAATAAATAGGCCCAAAAATATTAGCGATGAGGAGTGTCACGAGGATAAGAATGCTCAAGCACACATGACGCAAGATGTCTTGTGGGGCAGGCAGGAAGCGTCGTATTTGAGCAAAATATGACCCAACATTCATATTACCTCCACATGCAAATTGCCGTTATTTATCTTAGCCTGCTCTGAAGAAAATTGCCTGAGCATTCTTAAAAGCCAGAAGATAAGATTCATGTTAGTATCCTTGGAAATGCGGTCTGAGAATTTGGAACCATTTTCTGGTTGCATTAGATAAACGAGCGGTGCAAGATTTTCCTAGCCTCGGAAGGAGACTCCATGAGTTACAAAGCCTGGGTAGCGAAGGCAGCCAAAGCGCCGATGGTGCTGGAAACAATTGATCCTGGCGCGCTGGGGGCTGAGGATGTCGAAGTGGCCGTGGAGCACTGCGGGCTATGTCACTCGGATGTTTCGGTTTTGAATAACGAGTGGGGCATTTCGCAATATCCGGCCGTGCTGGGGCACGAAGTCATCGGCAAAATCACGGCGCTCGGCCCTGGAACCAAGGGACTCAAAATCGGCCAGCGCGTGGGCGTCGGCTGGTATTCCGGCAGCGATATGTATTGCCGTGAGTGCCTGTCGGGGAATCAGCATCTTTGTCCCAGCGCGCAGGCCACCATCATTGGCCATCGCGGCGGGTTTGCCACCCACGTGAGGGCGCACTGGGCTTGGATAATCCCCCTGCCGGAGAATTTGAACCTTGCCGATGCGGGTCCGCTGCTCTGCGGCGGGATCACCGTCTTCAATCCCCTGGCGATGTACGTCAAGCCAACCGCGCGCGTGGGCATCATCGGCATCGGCGGCCTGGGGCACATGGCTGTGAAATTCGCTTCCGCCTATGGCTGCGACGTCACTGCATTTACCTCCAGCGAAAGCAAATTCGACGAAGCCAAAGGTTTTGGCGCCCATCATGTCGTTTCCAGCAAAGACTCTGCTGCGATCAAAAAACTCGCCAGCAGTTTCGATCTGCTGATCAGCACCGCGAATGCAAAACTCGATTGGGACGGGATGATCAACGCCTTGGCCCCCAATGGACGCCTGCACATCGTGGGCGTCGTGCCCGAGCCAATTCCCGTCGGGGTCTTCCCCCTTATCGCTGGCCAGCGCGGCATCTCAGGGTCTCCCACCGGCTCTCCAGTTGATATCCGACAAATGCTCGACTTCGCCGCCCGGCACGACATCGCCCCGCAAACGGAACATTTTCCGATGAGCAAGATCAATGATGCGTTTGCGCGTTTGGAATCGGGAAAAGCGCGCTATCGAATCGTGTTGGATGCGGATTTCTAAATTTGCTTAGAGTGAGACTCTTCTCGCCATAACAACGGTATCCCCATCGAGAACAAAGATAAGCGTCTCCTGCGCGTGTCTGCCCGAAGATTGTGATGTATTCCGCATAGCCATAT
>DASXDR010000185.1:0-38148 GCA_036490535.1 Tepidisphaeraceae bacterium
CCTTCGCTCGATCGCCGCCCGCACGATTGACGCGCTGCATGATGCCTTCGCCACCGCATTCGCAGCCGTCGTACTCAGCGACATTCAAAACTGCTTTGAGCACTGTGGATACAAGCTATAACTTTCTGCGCACCGCTCTAAGTTAACGGGAATACTTTTGCGGAATAGTTACCGATTGATAGAATTCCATGTGATGGTTTGTTCTATAACGTGGTGAGCTAGACCAGCGAAACATTGTACATAGGCAATGGAGCGGCCTTAGTGGATCAAACGCTTGACCAACTCCAAACATTCATTGCGGCGAATCCCGAGCGCGCATTTTTTAATCCACCAGCCGAGACTGCGGCCATCGCATCATCCGAATCAGCAATTGGATTTAAATTGCCCGCCTCTTATCGCGCCTTCCTTTGCCGCTTCAACGGCGGCTTCATCAATATATATAATTATGGTCCAAGTGATAAATATTGGAGCGTGAAAACGGCGCGATGGAATAGTAACTGGCTTTTTGGAACCAATGACCTAGTCGAGGCGTATCAGCGCGTGCGAGAGATGACTGGTTTAGAGCGGCCGGGGTATATTCCTTTCTGCCATACGCACGAACAAGAATCCCTCGTTTTTCTCCCAAGTCCCGATGGTTCCGAGCCCGCCGTTTTCGATGCCAGTCACGAGACCGGGAATTGGTTAGAACTGTATCCGAATTTTCCTTCGCTGCTTCAAGTTTACGTGGAGCGCAAAGGAAATATCGAAACCATCGCGAGCGGTCTATGAGTCCTTTCGAAGATGCAGGCAGTAGGGGCGGCTTTTAGCCGCCCATCCTTAATCGCCGGCGGCCAAGGCCGCCCCTACGAAAAATCTGTTATTCTTTGTCTTGATGGGTCGACGCAAAGCTGCTCGCGAGAAGGATCTTACCAGTCGCTATCTCGATGGCGAGCTGGAAGAGGATCGTATGCCGCAGCAGCAGCGGTTTACGGATAAAGCTAAGAGCTTGCAGCAGAATAAAATTGTGCGCACGGCACAGATGCGCGCGGAGGAGGAATTGGGGGCGGATTTGGAGAGTTTGCCGGTGGGGTTGGTGATGCAGGTTTTTTCGCGCTATTGCCAGGTGGAGCACGAGGGAAAGACGTATCTGTGCGAGGTTCGCAAGACGATGAACAAACTCGCTGAGACGCGGGTGGTCGTTGGCGACCTGGTGCGGTTTCGGTTGCGGGCGGCGGCGGCGGAGAATCAGCAGGCGGAGGGGACGATCGAGCAAGCGCTGCCGCGGAAGACGGTGGTGACTCGGGCGGATAGTTTTAAAGGGCAATTGCAGCAGCCCATCGTCGCTAATGCCGACCAGATGCTGATCGTCGCCAGCGTGCGCGAGCCGAGAATCAAATGGGGGTTGATAGACCGCATGGTGATTGCGGGGTTGACGGCGGGGCTCGCGGTGGTGATCTGCTTGAATAAAAGCGATTTGCTCCCGGCTGGGGAAGAAGATGCGATCGAAGCGGCGGAGATACTGGCGTATTTCCAGACGCTGGGCGTGCGTTCACTTTCTACCAGTGTGATCTCGGGACAAGGTCTGGAAGCATTGCGGGGCATTTTGCGCGATCACGTGACGTTGCTTGGGGGACACAGCGGCGTGGGAAAGAGCAGTTTGATCGGGGCGGTTGAGCCTGGATTGGATTTACGGGTGGCGGCGCTGTCGGGTTATTCCGGCAAGGGGCGGCATACGACGACCACCGCGCGGCTTTATCATTTGACTGCCGGTGGATCAATCATTGATACGCCGGGCGTGAAACTGTTTGGATTATGGAATGTAAATGCCGAAAGATTGGCGGAGTTTTATCCCGACGTTGAAAATGACACGGCACCCGAATGGCGAAAAGAAAGTTACCAGCGGATTCTTAATTCGCTATGAGTTTCTTTTGCTGCATCCGTAGAAAGATCATCCACGTCAACACGATAGCGCCAGCAACATTAATGCTCCAGAGCGGCACGTGCTGCTGCACGTCAGCGATTGTTAAATGATTCATGGAGGCGACCCAGGGACGCAGGCGGAGATTCAGCACCACAAGCGTTACCGACACCATCAGCAGCCAACTTTCAAAAGCCATTTTAAGCGGATTGTGCTCAAGAGCTTCGCTGGAATTCCGCAAAGTGCAGGCGAGGGCGCCCACGATCACGCTGGCGACGATGCATCCGGCAGTGAGATAATCATTGGCGTGGAAGGCGAGATTCATCAGCCAGCCCAGGCCACAATAGATCAGGGGCACAAGAAAGAAAAAGCGAGGCCACGCAGAGCGAAACATTTTGGGAGTTTGACTTGGCTGCGGGTATTGACGCTGACGCGTGCTGGACCATGCCAGCAAACCGAATAGTGTCATACAGAAAATCCCGCCAACGATAGAGAAAGTGTTGATATAAGTAGCGTAATCCCAGGCATGGGATTGCCCGAAGACGGAGATTCTAACGCAGGTAAAAATCCACGCGATGATGACACCCCAGAACACCAGCCAATAGGCCGCGAGAGATTTCTTGGCAGCTCTCGATTCAGCGCGGCGGAGGCTCTCGAAGGTGATCAGCCCCATGGTCATAAGCCCAAGCAGTGGAGCCAGCCAATTGCTCATGATGAACATCAAGCCACCGCTTTTCGCGGCAGCCGAGCCTTTGGCGGTGGTTGCGGTAACCACAGCGGTCGGAGCAGCCGCCAAAGGTAGAGCAGCCACAACAGCCAACGAGAATTCCGCACCGGGCGCGGAGTGAGCGAGATTTCGTTCCACGAGGACAGCCAGTTCTTCGCGAAGCATCTGCCGTCCGCGCGTAAGGCGCTGGCGCACGCCGGCATCGGTGGTTTCCATTGCCGCGGCGACTTCGGCGGTGGATTGACCCTGACGGTAATACAACACCATCGTTTCGCGATAAGGCTGCGGAATGCGCGACAGCGTGCGCCAAAGCATTTCCGTTTCATCCACCGACATTTTTTCATCGGTTACTTCTGCAGGAATGGTCTCCGCCAATTGTTCCTGAAGCTGCATTTTCTGAGTGGCTGGTTCACGGAAGTGGTCGGCAATGCGATGCCGCGCGATCTGGCAAAGCCAGCTCGGAAGCTTCGATGCATCGCGCAATCCCGAGAGACTTTTCCATGCCGAGATAAAAGTTTCCTGAGCGATATCTTCGCTGCGATGCAGATCGCCGCAGGCCGCGTAGATGAGACCGGAAATCATCCCCTGATACCTCCGCACGATCTGGCCGAAGGCCTCACGATTGCCATTGCGGCTGGCGGTCACCAGTTCGGTATCGCTCTTTGATATCGGTAGAAGTGTTGTGGTCATAAAGCACCCGCTCTTTTTGCGATTGGCCCTCGGATTACTGCAATTCTACCCCTGCCATGGCGACATTGTTCGGAGAATCCACATCTTCGTAATACAAAATATACTCCCGAATATTCATGCTGGGCGCCAGACCAGCGCCGAAGATGCTGGTGTAGAGCTTTCCATAGGCTTGGCGAACCTGCATCAATGGCCCGCTGAAGAGAACCACTGCCGTTTTGGTGGAAGGGACATCGGTAACCACATAACCCGTAGGCGCAGCAGTACCTTTATTCACTTTGAATCCCACCTGCAAATCAAAGGGATGATTCGGATTATCGCTCACGCCACGCATGAGGATCGTGAGCGGGCCGCGCCGGTCGATATGTGCAGCATTGGCAGTGATCATGAGATTCTGAATATCTTTGCTGATCGTCTGCATCATGGCTGTCATCGTGGTTTTTTGCTCGTAGTGCAGAAAGGTCATGCCTTGCAAATCTTCGACTTTCATATCGCTGATGGTGACATTGGGTAATTCCGCAGGCTGCGTAGCGGGGGGATTCTGAGCCAGCACAGTTCCGCATAAGCTGCAAACGATCGATCCAAGTAATTTTCGCATAAGACGCTCCTTTTTTGTTGTTGCAATAGAGTCGGAGCGGGAGAATGAGGTGTGACAAAAAACTTCGGATTTTTCAATCCGGGTTCTGGTTTATGCCAATTTGCAGCAGGGATTGTGGTTGAATAATGGATAAAGATTCGAGAATGCGGGGAATCAAGGGCAGCAAATCGCTCAGATCATTGGATGCAGCCGATAAAACAACCACAGAAATGGGTCGCATCGCGCGGTTTTGTTGATATGGGACGCCGCTGTCCATGATCAGCATCACATCGAATTGCTCTGCCGCTGCCTTGGCCAGAAGTGCCCCGTTCTTGGTGCCGCTCCATCCCATGTAATGAACCGTGAACCCGAGATGCGGAAAAAGGTGACGACGAAGCTCGTGGGGCAGATTTTCATCGAGAAGCACCTTCATGCCGGTTGCGACGGGAGTGGATGAGATGCGATCATTCGACCCGCCTGGTGAAGAACCGCCATCGCTTGCTCTCGCTTAACAGAAGGAAATTGTTCCAGGAAATAATCCAATGAACGGCTGTGTTCTAAAGCATCGAATAAAGATGTGATAGGCACACGCGTTCCGTTGAAACAAGGCGTACCGCCTTGAATATCTGGATCGATCTGAATCGCCTGCTCGGGCATAAAAAGATTTTAGCATTAAATAAACTTATCGGCCATTACGACCGGCTCAACGCAAGCCATCCGATCAGAACCATGAGCAAGATCACCGACACTAGAACAGCGATTTTGAGCCAGGAATACGGTCTTTCGCCCTGGACTTCGCCCGTGCGGGCATTGACTAGGAAGCGGTAGGTTTGGCCGGCGTATTGGTAGGCGCTGAGCCAGACGGGCAGGAGGAGATGTTTAAAATAAATTTTGCCAAAAGCGGTATTAGCAGTAAGGATTTGCTGGTGGTCGCCGCCGATGCTCTTGGCGATGGTTTGGCGGATGGCGGGTTGAATGAGTTGCTGGGCGCGATCGAAGCCTTTGTGCAGATCGATGTCGTAACTCATGGCAACGAAGCCGGAGAGAAATTCATCGGCGTAGGGTTGCTCGGATTTGAGATCCCAGGGTTCGAGCCTGGCTAAATATTTTTCCGGCAAGGTATCGGTGGCCATCACAAGGATGTCGGTGAATTCGTTGGCGACGGTGCCGGAAGTGGGCCACCAGCGGGTTTTGACGACTTGGCGCGTGCGGGTAACGGCGCGGCCATTTTCCATTTCGGTGTACATTTCGGTTTCCCAATAATCTTCGCCGCGCAGGCCGGTGTATTGGGTGGTGCAATCGGTGTCGTAGGTCCAGGCGGGGAGATACAGGCCGTTGATGGCTCCTTTGGCGGCCTGGTCTTTTAGCTTACTGGGAGCGAACCATAAACCAGAGAGCCAGGTGCGGAAGCGCTCGACAGCCTGATCGCGCGTGACGTGGAAGGGCAAGACAGCGCGCGGTTTGATTTTCCGCTGCGAGGATGCTTCCGCCACGATGGGTGTTGCGCAGAAAGGGCATTTGTCCGCAACGACATCCGGCTTGAGCGTCATTTGCGCACCACAACTCGGGCATTTGATGGTAAGCGTTTCATGGCATGGCTCGCCGGTAGCGCATTGCGACAGTGCAGCACGATAATCCTCGGCATTAATTTCGATTTGGGCCTGGGGCAGTTGATTGACGGTGCTGCAGTATGGGCATTTGAGGGAATCCACGCCGGGAGCGAATTCGAGCGACGCGCCGCAATGGGAGCAGGGGAACTTCCGTTGCGATAAAGATTCCGATGGAAGATTAGCTGCGGATAATTCGCTCATATTCCTGGTGCGGGCCAATCCAGTGCCAGTAGATCGCGCCGTTTCTTAGAATGCCGATGGCTCGTTAATTGAGGGAAACGCGCACGCTCCACGTGTCGCTGCGAATGGGTTTAAAATAGAGTGAGGGATGCCGCGGATCGGTTAACCAAAGACGATAGGCTTTCCGCGCCACTTCCTTGGTTTCGAGAGGAAGCTGAGCAAAGAGTCTTTTGAATTTGCCAGTGCGATAGGATTTCACAATTCATCTGGATTCAGTTCAGCAACATCGCCATTAGCGATAGCTTGATCGACTTCGGCAGCAAAACGATCGAGAGTTGCCGAGGACTGGAAGAAAAGTTGATTCCAGCGCGCTTCGTCAAGCACTTCTTCAAAATGATTGACCAGGTATTTTGCAAGCAGTTCCTGATCGGGCGGTGCCAAGGCATCGATTTTCTGAATTACTTCAGCGGCTTGTTTCATGTTTCACCCGTGCGAAATTATATCATTTTTCAGTCGGCAGTGGCGGCGGGACATTAGCAAAAAGCGAGGAGAGCTCATTTACGCTGGAAGCCGGCGACCACTGGGCCATACCGTTGCGCCAGACGAGGGTTTGGGGAGTAAATTGGCCGCCGGTGGCGAGGGAAGAGAGTTCGTCGAGGCTGTGGGGGCCGGTCTGTTTGCCGTTATTGGCTATGAAGAATGCGTTAGATTGGTTGGGGATTGGCGGGGGAGCGCTCTGATTATTGAAGGATTGGCCGACCGCGCCGGCCATGGCGGCACCCATGCCGAACGATGCGCCGATCGCGCCGAGGCCACCCGGATTTTTGGCGGCATCGGGAAGGGAATTGGCAACCTGGAATTGGGTAAACGCGTTGAGATTGCCAATCACGCCCATGCTGGTGCGCTTGTCGAGGGCAGCTTCGACTTCGTCGGGGAGAGAGATGTTTTCGACGAAGAGATTGACGATGGTCAGGCCGAAGGGAGTGAAGTCGGGTTGAATATGGTTCTGAATGAATTTGCCGAGCTGCTGATAATTGGCAGCGAGATCCAGCACGGGGATTTTGGCCTGGCCAATTACGTCGGCGAATCGGCTCACGATCATGTCGCGCAGTTGATCGTCGAGTTGGTCGGTAGTGAACGTGCTATCTGTGCCGGTGAGCTGACGCAGCAGAGCGGAGGGATCGGTCACTTTGATCTGGAAATTGCCGAAGGCGCGCAGGCGCACCGGGCCAAATTCCGCGTCGCGCATCATGATCGGATTCTTCGTTCCCCACTTGCGGTCGGTGAAAATACGTGTGGAGACGAAATAGACCTCGGATTTGAACGGGGATTCAAAGCCGTATTTCCAGCCGCGCAGGGTAGAGAGGATGGGGAGGTTTTGCGTGGTGAGCGTGTATTGCCCGGGGGAGAAAATATCAGCAAGCTTGCCTTCGTTAATAAAGGCGGCGACCTGCGATTCGCGCACGATCAGCTGAGCGCCGTATTTAATTTCGTTGTCATATCGCGGAAACCGCCAGACCATCACGTCATTGGCATCTTGCGGAATCCATTGGATAATGTCGACTAATTCGCCGCGGAGTTTGTCCCAGAGCGCCATGATTTGATCCTTTCAGATGAATTATACAGCGCGATCGGTAAATAAAGCCGCCGATGGCATCGGCGGTCCTTCCGCGGATGCCATCCGCGGCTTTATTTTAGCGTTCCAAAGCGACTAAATCTTCCAGGGTCTCACGGCGGCGGATGATGGTGTATTTGTCGCCATCTACCAGGATTTCCGGGGCGCGGGGGCGGTTATTGTAATTGCTGGACATGGCAAAGCTGTAGGCGCCAGCGGTGAAAACGGCCAGAAGATCGCCACGCTTCGTAGGCGGGAGCATGCGGCCCTTGGCAAGATAATCGCCGGATTCGCAGATCGGGCCGACAACGTCCACCACTTCGGCGTCGGCGGGGACAAAGGTTTCGGAGCGGGGTTTTTCCAGATCCTGGGGCCGCGGATGGGTTGGCCAGATATGGTGATACGCCTCGTACAGCGTGGGGCGGATCAGGTCATTCATGCCAGCATCGACAATCACAAACTTTTTCTCGCCGCCGGTTTTGCGGTAGAGCACACGGGTAAGAAGGATCGCAGCATTGCCGGAGATGTACCGCCCGGGCTCGAAGGCGATTTTATAAGGTTTATTTTGCAGCAGCGGCACAAGGGCCTTGGCGTGCTCGGTCACGGGCAATGCTTGAGCGGGATCGCGATAGTTCACGCCGAATCCGCCGCCGATATCGAACCATTCAATCTTGTGTCCTTTTTTGGTCAGTCGGTCGATCAATGCAGTCATCTTCTGGACGGCATCGATATAAGGCTGGATTTCGTAAATGGGCGAGCCGATGTGAATATGCACGCCGCCAATCCGCAGATTTTTCAGATTGCGGTATTGGTCAAACACGCGCTCAGCACGTTCGATATCCACGCCAAATTTAGTTTCCTTTTTCCCCGTCGTGGTTTTAACGTGCGTGTGCGGATCGACGTCGGGGTTGATGCGAATAGCGCCGATGGCCTGTTTGCCAATCGAAGCTGCAACGCGGTCGATATTCTCGATCTCCGCTTCGCTCTCCAGATTGAACGCAGCGATGCCAACGTTGATTGAGTCGGCGATTTCCTGATCGGTTTTGCCGACACCGGCATAGATGATTTTTTTCGGGTCGCACCCTGCTTCAATGGCGCGGAAAAGTTCACCGCCGCTGGTGACATCCATGCCGCAACCCGCTTCGACGAGGAATTTGCAGATGTTGATGTTGCCGCAGGATTTTATGGAATAACAAATCGTGGGATGCAAAGCTGCAAAGGCATCAGCGATCTGGCGGTAATGATGTAAGAATGTCGCCTTGGAATAGATGTATGTCGGTGTGCCCACTTCGGCTGCGATTTTGGCAGCAGGGACATTCTCGCAATACAACTCACCGTTTTTGTAATTAAAAAAATCCATTGCAAAAATTTCTCAATTAACCACGGATGGACACGGATGAACACCGATTCGGAACTAATTCTTTTCTTTTATCTGTGTTCATCTGTAGTTAAATTCCTTTTCAATTAATTCACGACCGCCATGATAAACCCATCATAGCCCTTGGACCCTACCGTTTGCAGGGCGGTGCAGGTGACGCGTTTATCCTTGGCCAATGCCTCGAATAACCGGCGCACGCCCATTACATTAGGATCGGTGCTCTTGGCCTCCACTACTTGTCCATCGCGCACCACATTGTCCACAATGATCAGCGAGCCGGGATGGGAAAGTTTCATCGCCCAGTTGAAATACTCGGGAATATTTACTTTATCGGCATCGATGAAAATCAGATCGAATGGGCCGCGCTTTTCCGCTTCCAGTTTTGGCAAGGTTTCCAGCGCTTTACCTTCGCGCAGTTCAATGATTTTACCCAAACCCGCGCGCTCGATATTCGCGAGGGCGACTTTGGCGTGAGCTGGATTCGCCTCCAGCGTAATGAGCTTTCCGTCAGCGGGCAGAGCGCGGGCCAGCCAGATGGTGCTGTATGCTCCGAGTGTGCCGAGCTCCAGAATATTTTTGGCGCGGATCAATTTCGCCAATACGTGCAGCATTTTTCCCTGATTGGGGGCAACCTGAATGGTGGGCAACCCCCCTGCTGTGCTGGCGGCCAACGCGGAATCCAACGCCGGGTCGCTGAAAACCAGATGCTCCGTAATGTATTGATCGACGGCGGTCCATTGCTGCTGATTCATAGAAAGATGAAGCTAATCGTTTGTGCTCATCTTTGCTACCAGAAATGCGATTCGGCGCTCGCGGGTTTCCGGTTTTTTGGCCTGAGAAATGGCGCGCAAATGCTCCCGTTGGTGCGAAGGAGGCAAAGATTGGAATCTGGGTAACTTTTCGCCGAGAGCCTTTCGCACATCGGGCGGGATGGGCATGACGGCTGGACATTTTATTTTGACCTGAGCCATGATAATTCTTCTATTGCGAAATCAGATCGTCATTGGGAGACAGGCTATAAAACTTCTCGCCCCACTCGAATGGTGTGAACGTGTCGTAAATGCTTTTGGTCACCACGTGCCCATCCACGTATAAAAAATTGGTGCGGCGATGATCCGGATAATCATCTCTCTGCCCATGATTTCGCCCCACCCAATCCAGGCGCGTGGAAGTCTCGGTTTGCGTGAGCGGATCGGGATCGAGATCGGCGCGCGTTACCCTGCGAAAACCTGATCCCGGCGGCAGCGAATACATATCCAGGCCGCCATTGGAACCAATAAATCCATGCACCGGCCGATGGCTCATCACCCAACCCTGCGAGCCAAGATCGCGCCCGGTGACTCGACCCGAATCGACCCATTCCGTGCAGAGAATTGTGCCTGAGGCATTGGCCACCTGATTGGCTTTGACGAAGACATAAATGCGCTGGGCACCCTGAAAGCCGATGACGAATTTATTTCGCGGGCAAAGCACTTCGTTGAGCGTGTACGCCACGCGCGGGGCTTGCTGATCCACCACGCCGGGATTTTGTACGATCTGACCCGGATCGAGATTGTCGGGGGTTGTGTCGGTAGGTGGCAAACCACCGCGATACATCGCCGGGCATTGAAAGGCTTTGGCGGGCGTTTTTCCCGTGCCGTAGAGATAGCTGCTCCAGTGCACGTACCCATCGCTGTAATTGTTAGGCGTTTGCACGCCGTCGACAATGGAATGGCCGACGTAAAGATAGGAGCAGGGAAACGTGTTCTGGTTTTCGATCAGATACATGGCCAATCCCGCGCCGATTTGCCTGAGATTGGACGCACAGGCGATAGCGGTCGAAGATTGCCGGGCTTTGTTTACAATCGGCAGCAGGATCGAAATCAGCAAAGCAATAATGCCGATGACCACCAGCAATTCCACAAGTGAAAATCCTTCTGATTTGGACTTTGGCCCGCGCGCGGTTGGGTAAAATTCGCCGCGATATTCTTTATCTTCGTGAGCTTCGGGGGCGAGTTGCTCGAGCGGTTTGTCGCTTAATTTTTTCACTACAGGCTCGGGAACCGGGAGAGCCACGGTTTGATCATGCGCACCCATGGGCACCAGTTCTTTCTCAAGCTCGGCATTGACGGCATTCAACCGGGCGGCTTGCTCCGGCGAGGGAACTGGCTTCTCAACGGATTTTTCCCGATATTTGCCGAAGCGACTTAAATCATACGCCGGCTCGGGCGGCCCATAACCCGCATCGAGCAATTTCCTGGCGATACTGCCCCACGCCCCGCCGATCAGGAGCGCAAATCCGCAGGCGAAAAATGTGTATCGCCAGGGCTCGGAGGTCCACCAGAGATAGGAATAGCGCAAGTGCGGATGCAACGCGGTTGCGTGCTGTAAATATTCCAACACGGTTGCTTCTTTTTCCGAGTCGGTCACAAACGGCGTTTGCGCGTACATGTACTGCTTCTGATTCTTGATCGCTCCATCGCCGCTGGGACCTGGAAACACCAGCAGATAAACATCTTCATGCGGAGGATAAACGTAGACATGCGAAATGGCATCGGAAGTTAATAAATCCTCGAAATCCGCCACGGAAATTCGGCGTGCGTGAGTTGGCACTCCGGGCCGGCCATAAAAATAAGCGACGAGAAGCCCGCAGCAGATGCCTGCAATGATCCATTGCCATCGTCGCCAGCGCGCTATACCCATAAGCCAATCCCGATGAATACACAGGATAACGAGCGCTTTTGCGCGAAGCAATAAAATTTAATGCAAGAGCAATGCAATCTATTTGAAATAGATATGTGCGCTGATTGGAAAAAGAGGACAAGAATTTATCTGGTGGGCTGGGCTCCAGGTTGATCGCTGGTGACGATCTGCACGTTCGATTTTTGATCTGCATGCAGCGCGATGTGGCGAATTTCCAGCCACTGGTTCCAGTGCCGGGTTTGGCAATCTAATTTTTTAATCGCATTGAGGGGCGCCGGTATGGTGATTTCCAGGATCGTGGCATTGTCACTGGACGTGGTTGAGCCGATATATCCTTCCACGGTCTTTCCTGATTTGGTGGTGGCGATCACGCGTTTGGCGTCGGAAGCAGCACCATGATTCGATGTCGAGGTAATCGCAAAGATCATGCGCGTTTGCCCTCGCTCTTCGAAACATTCGCTGGCAAGAAAAGAATCCGCGCCCATGCCCATTGAGCTGCTGCCATCGGGAAATTTGGTGATAAGCGTCTGCCAGGGTCCGGTCGCAAAATCCACGTGTACCGCAGCCCCGCTCGGGTTATCTGATAATTGGACCAACAGGCCCGCGATGTCAGACAAATATCGCCCGTGTTCATCCTGGGGAGTACCACTGCCTGCTGAGCCGCTGTCCAGCAAGTGCCAACTGACCGAGGCAGGTTCGTTGCTGTTTTTCAATGTGGTATTTAGCCGCACCGCAACTTCACGTTCAATTTTGCCTGGTTGCGGATTTCCGAGCGAAACACCTTTCATCTCTGCATAGGGTCCAAAATCGAGCAACGATCCGTCTGCGCTCCACCATTGGGCTGGCTGCCCGGTCGCATCACGTTCAGCAACGCCGAGGATTTCGAGCGAAGGGCCATTCGAAAGCTGAGCGATGCAGCGATGCGAATTGGTTGCCGAAGTGGCGACGCTCGAATTAACTGTTGCGTTGGCAGGCGCTGCTGCTGTCTGCGCGCGGACCAGTGAATGCGCGCCCATCGCCCCCGCGCCAATGGCCAAGCCACCTGCCAGTAGGATTGCAGCCGCTTTGGCATGACTCCAGAACATCATTTTGATGGCTCCTTTTGCGATGAGTGAACTTGCCGACAAAGACGAACTGCTGGCCAGCGAAATGGATGTACCGGCCAGATGCGCCGGTGCGCTCAAGCGTGGCACTGCTGCCAGCATCGCCTCGACGGGAAGCGCTACAGAAAGATCGTGACCTCCCAGGAGTTTCTGCCTTAATTTGCCAATGGCCCGCGTCAATCGCTTGGCCGCTGCATCGTGCGAAATATTCAAGGCCGTCGCGATTTCCTGGATGCTTTTGTCTTCCATGAATCGCAGCGCCACGATGCCGCGATCCATCTCGCCCAATCGCACCAACGCTCGGTCCAGTTCCGGCGAAATATCAATCGAATTTGCTGTGATAAACGGCTCTTTCATAAACGCCGCCTTTTGCTCATGCTTTCGCCGCCGCGCTTCGGATCGCAATGCGTCCTGGCTGGCGTAATAGGTGGTTTTCAGCAGCCAGCCAACAATCGGCACGCCCGGCCGCAATGATCTTCCGCGCTTCATCAGCACAATAAACACCGCCTGGGTGATATCCTCGGCCAATTGCCCATCGCGCACCTGCCTGCGCGCAGCGGAATAAACCATATCAATGTGCTGACGGACGAGACAAGCAAACGCCTCCTGCGAGCCGCTGGAAATAAATTCCGCTAGTGAATCGATCTGGCTCATGCCTTACCCAAATGTAACTGGCCGCTGCGTAGTGTCGCCTGGACAAGAAAATTATGATGATTTTTCCTTCGCTTGCCGCGTTGCCATATCGTCCGTCTCCCCTAAATTCTGCCGCCTTGCTTGCCCTGAGCTTGTCGAACCGTCCCTTGTCCCTTCTATTATCCCATATGTGCGGCTTTGCCGGTGTTATTGCCTGGAATGATCGCTTCCGAACTTCGCGCCATTCGCTGGCAAGCATGCAGGCCGCTATTGCTCATCGCGGACCAGATGGGCAGGCCATGTACTTCAATCACGAAGCCGAAGTCACCCCCAGCAGTCCGCACTGCGCCATGGCCTTCTGCCGATTGGCCATTCTCGATCCCGATCCGCGCGCCATGCAGCCCTTTCATTTATTTGATACCAATGGCCAGCCGCGCATGTCGATGGTGTTCAATGGCGAGATTTATAATTTCCCACAACTCAAAGCTGAATTGAAAACCAAGCGGCCTGATTACCCATGGCGAACCGAATGCGACACGGAAGTTCTGCTGCTCGCGTATGACGCTTGGCGTGAAGGTTGCCTGGACCGGCTCGATGGCATGTTCGCCTTTGCCATATGGGATCATCAAGAGCGATCCCTTTCCCTGGCACGCGATCGCATGGGGCAGAAACCATTGTATGTGGCGCATGTTGATGGTGCGGTCGCATTCGCCAGCGAACTCGGGGCGCTTACCAGGCTGCCATGGATGGATCGAACAATTAACAATGGAGCATTGGCGGATTATCTCACCTGGGGATACATCGGCGGAACGCAGACGATTTACGCCGGAGCGGAAAAAATCTTACCGGCAACGTGGAAGAAATTTACCAGCGGCTCTTCAACCAACGCTCACTATTTCAACCCGAACCTTCCCAATCTGGAGAGCCGGGCTGTCCTCGGCCGGGGAATTTTTTCCTCTAACCCCGTTTCTGCTACTCGCCAACTAGTTCTCGATGCTGTTCATCGCCAGATGATCTCCGACGTTCCCATCGGCAGTTTTCTATCTGGCGGAATCGACAGTTCGATCATTGCCCTTGCAATGACTCGCGCAGCGAAACAACCAATCCACACCTTTTCCATCGGTTTCGACGAACCAGAATACGATGAATCCTCCTACGCCGCAGCAGTAGCCAAACATCTCGGCAGTATCCACCACGAGTTCCACGTACTCCCCGATGCCGCCGTGGATTTGCCGAAACTCGCGAAAGCATTTGGCGAACCCTTTGGCGATTCCTCGGCGCTGCCAACGCATTATCTATCGCGCGAAACGCGCGCCCATGTGAAAGTCGCCCTCTCCGGCGACGGCGGCGACGAGCTTTTTGCCGGGTATGACCGCTATCGCGCCATGCGTCTATCGGAACGCTTTCGTCATTTCCTGCCAAAACTGACTATCCCGGTAGCACATGCCCTCAACGGCGGACGACCCAAATCGCGCCGCCTGCGCATGCAGAGATTTCTGGCGGCGCTGCATCTGCCTCCTCCGGAGCGCTACGCGGCATACGTGCGGCTTTTCGACGAGCGACTTTTATCCGCTCTTTGGCCGAGCGGCCCATCGCCGCTCAACGATATTGCCGCTGAATTTGCCAAGCTCTCGTTTAATCGCGATATCGTGCAAACCGCCCTCGCCACCGATCGCATCACTTATCTGCCTGATGATCTGCTCACCAAATTGGATCGCGCTTCGATGCTGCATGCGTTGGAAGTCCGCTCCCCATTTATGGATCCCGCCCTGATGACATTCGCTGCCGCCCTGACCACATCGCAGCTTCTCTCCGCTGGCTCCAAAACCCTTCTCCGAAAAGCCTTCGCCAG
Source organism: Tepidisphaeraceae bacterium (assembly GCA_036490535.1). Classification (GTDB taxonomy): domain Bacteria; phylum Planctomycetota; class Phycisphaerae; order Tepidisphaerales; family Tepidisphaeraceae; genus DASXDR01. Next base: position 14,942 of record DASXDR010000185.1, read on the forward strand.
CGAATTACCCGCGGAAGTGTTCGACCGAAAGAAGATGGGCTTCGCCATACCAATCGGCTCATGGTTTCGCACTTCCCTGCGCGACATGCTGCACCAGCGTCTGTTTGACTCACAATCCTTCGCAACCCAGCATTTCAATTTGAAAATCGTGCAGCAATTAGTCGACGAGCATCAGAGTCATCGCGTGGATCATTCACAGAGACTGTACGCTTTGCTCATGCTGGAACTCTGGTGGGAAATACAAAGAAATTTAACCACAGATGGACACAGATAAATACAAAGGATGAAATATGAAGGATGAATCAAATGCTGGTTATCAGCTCTTTTTTCATCCTTCATCCTTCATCCTATTCTTCGATCTGTGCTCATCTGCGTCCATCTGTGGTTAATTACCTTCTTCTTTTATGCCGGCGATTGATTGGAATTTTGGAGCCGATCGTGCGTGGCGGCAAAGCAACTGGTGGCGCACTTCCTCCCGATATCGGGCTATAAGGCCGTTCGTAACGGCTCGGCTGCGGCGCACTCGGGGCAACCGTTGCCTGCGGCGGGCCATCTTCCCAGTCGCTGGGCATGGGGGAAGGGTCGAATCCTTCGATCTTGGCCTGCGGAATGACCATATTGATCAGGCTTTCGACCTTGGTCAGCTCTTCGCCTTGATGGCGGTGGACGAACGTGAAGGCTTTGCCTTGGGCGCCCATTCGTGCAGTTCTGCCTACTCGATGGACATACACTTCGGGGTCTTCGGGAATGTCGTAATTGATGATGTGGGAGATATCGGCAACGTCGATCCCACGGCTGGCTAGATCAGTGGCGATCAGCACATCGAACTTGCCGCCACGAAAGCCTTTCATGACGCGATCGCGCTTGCCTTGATTGAGATTGCCATGAATCTCTCGGCATTCGATCCCATCGGCGTGCAATTTCTTGGCCAGCTTCTCCGCGCCGTGCTTGGTGCGGCAAAACACAATCGCCAAATCGGGATTCTCGTTCAGCAATAATTGCCGCAAAGCGCGATATTTATCCCACTGCTCAACGGAGAGATAATACTGCTCGACGTTGTCGACCGTGGGCTTTTCATCCGCTCCGGGAGCGATCAATTTTTCGACTGGCTCGCGCATATAGCGCCGGCCCAAGCGATCGATTTCGTCGGAAATCGTTGCGGAGACAAAAATGGTTTGATGGCCTTTGCGAGGAGGTTGTTGCTCGGGAGCGGAATTTTCGGACTGAGAACGACCCAGCTCTTCTGCCGGGGGAGCGGACTGGGGTTCGTGGGAGCGATCGGAGTTTTCGCCGGCGTGCACGCCTTTGATGCGGGTGAGGATATTGCGGATGTCATCGCGGAAACCGATGTCGAGCATGCGGTCGACTTCATCGAGAATAGCGAAGCGGATATTTTCAAAACTGATAATTCGGCGATCCAGAAGATCGATCACCCGGCCCGGCGTGCCGACGAGAATCTCCGGGTGCGTGCGGAGGAACTTCATCTGCGCGGTAATTTTCTGGCCGCCATAAACCGCCAGCGAACGGATCGGAGTGAATTGGGCAAGACGCTGCACTTCGATTTGCACCTGCACCGCAAGCTCGCGCGTGGGAACAAGAATAATGGCCTGCGTCGCCAGGCCGCGCTGGCATTGCTGGAGGATTGGAATCGTAAACGCAGCAGTCTTGCCGGTCCCCGTGCGGGCCTGGCCAAGAATGTCTACGCCCGCCAGCGCGCGCGGAATGAGCATGGCCTGAATTTCTGAAGGCTCCACAAATTTGGCTTCCGCCAATGCTCGCAAAATGGAATTGCGAATGCCTAGCTTGGCAAACGCTTCGGGAATTGGCGGGTGTTCAGTCTTGTCGCTCACTGTTGCGGTGAATCTTATAAGGCATTGCGGGGGCGAACAAGCGTCTTGGTCTGGATTAGATGAGAACGCGAAAGCGCGAAGGCGCGAAGAAAGACACGAAAATTAAAATAACGAAATTGCTTCGCGGCATTTTTTCGCGCCTTCGCGCTTTCGCGTTCTCTTATTTTTCGGGTTACATCAGCCGTGTGGCTTCGCTTAAAATTGTTACATGGCCACACAGAAACGATCTCTGGAAAAATATAAACAGAAGCGAAATTTTGCTGAATCGCCTGAGCCTAGCGGCAGCGGTAAGCAGCGCGTTGCCGGCAGCAAAAAGCTATTTTTCTGTGTGCAGAAGCACCTGGCTTCGCATCTGCATTATGATTTTCGGCTGGAGCATAAGGGGGTGCTGCTATCGTGGGCGGTGCCGAAGGGGCCGAGTTTGAATCCCAAGGACAAACGCCTGGCGATGGCGGTTGAAGATCATCCGCTGGATTACGGCGATTTCGAAGGGGTGATTCCTTCTGGATATGGGGCGGGAATTGTGATGTTGTGGGATCGCGGCACGTGGACGCCTGAGATTGACGATATCGATGCGGCTCTGAAGAAAGGCGAGCTGAAATTTTCGCTTGATGGCGTGAAGCTCAAGGGATCGTGGGCGCTGGTGCGAACGCGGGAAATGGGAGATCGATCCTGGTTATTGATCAAGCACCGCGATCAATGGGCCGGCGAAATCGACATCACCACCGAAGCTCCCGATAGCGTTAAATCGTTTCAGGATTTCCCGCACATCCTGGCAGCAGATAAACCCGCGATCTGGGAATCGCACGAGCCCAACCGTGGCGGGGCGGCAGGGAAAATGCTCAAGGAGATCATCGAGCAGGCCGCGCAATTGAAAGCCGGACAAGCGACTCAAGCTTCTGCTCGTCTGAGTCGGAAAAAGAAAGCGAAAGCTCGGTCCGGTAAATTTTCTGCAAAATCGCGTGGCTCAGCTGGCTGATTTTGATCCAGTCTTTTTCAGTCGTAATCAATGTATCTGCTTTTTCGTGCGCCAATTCTTCGAGGTCGGCAACGCGATAATTGTAATGATCGGGAAAAAATCGCGAACCGATGATATTCAGGCCGAGCAACACTAATTGCGATTTCACACTCTCCGGATTGCCTACACCGCAAAACAAAAATGCGCGCTTGCCGGTTAACGCGGCAGGCATGGCCGACTCCTCTCCGCATCGGAATCCTGAAATATAGTGATTCGCGCAGAATATTGGTGCTTTGGGATTGTGGCGGTTCAATTCGCTCCGAATTACATCTAGTTCGCCGGGTCCTGCTAAGTCGCTTCGTGTAATAAGAAATGCGTTGGCCCGCGCTAATCCGCCAAACGGCTCACGGAGAAGCCCGCGCGGCAGAACGTGGGCGAATCCAAACGGGTTTGTCGCATCAATCAGCACCAATTCAAAATCCCGCGCCACTTTGCGGTGTTGCATGCCATCATCGAGGATGAATAGGCCTGTATCCGCTTTTTGCGCAAGAGCAGCCGCTGCTCCGCGAATACGGTTGGGATTGGCAATGACCGTGATGCCGGGGAGCTGCTCGCGCAAGAGGTATTGTTCGTCGCTAATCTGATCGACAGATTTATACCCACGCATCAAAACGGCTGGCTGCATCTCCTGAAGATTTTCAGCAAGCCACTGCACGACGGGCGTCTTACCCGTGCCACCGGTGGTGATGTTGCCAACGCTGATCACTGGCCTGGCCAAGCGAAGCGCCCGCAGGATGCCGTGATCATAAAAATAATTTCTGATCGTCATCGCCGCTGCATAGGGCAGTTCAGCAGCGCGCGCGGCCCCTCGCGCCAGCGTCGCGCCGATTCCTCGCCGCTGGCCGCTCATGATTGCGTGAATGGCTTGGTGTGAATTATTTCCCATCAGCTTTGAGCCACGCATCGTCGGCTGCGCTAAAGACGATGGGCTGATGAGGTATTTTGCTTAAATCAAACCGATCCACCAGATCGCGCGCGGATTTTGGCTTGGTGTCGTGTATCCCCATCCATTTTGCGAGCAGTTGCAGCATTCTTTGCGCTGGCACGCCATGCTGGCGATAGTGGTTCAGCCGCGTATCGCCGTGACGTTTGGCTAAGCGCCGGCCGTCTTCCCCGATGATTAAAGGCAAATGGCAGTATGCGGGAATCTTCTGCTCATAACCCAACTCGTGGTACAACATGATCTGCCGCGGCGTGGAATCGAGCAGATCGTCGCCGCGGACAATGTGCGTGATTCCCATTTCGGCGTCATCCACCACTACAGAAAGTTGATACGCAGGCGTGCCGTCCGCCTTGGCAATCACAAAATCGCCCAGGCGATTCATCTCAAAGCGCTGATGCCCGGCAAATTCATCGTCAAATTCAATTGCCACATCACCCGCAATAAATCGGATCGCCGGCGCTTTATCGCTCGCACGGCCCGCCTCTTCTATGGAATTAAATCTTCCTCGACAGGTTCCCGGATAAACCGCCGCGCCATCTTCCGCGTGCGGGGCGCTGGCCGCTGATTCCACTTCCTTTCGGCTGCAAACGCAGGGATAGGCTATTTTTTTTTCGATTAACTTTTCTACCGCCTTCGCGTAACACTCCATTCGTTCACTCTGATAGATAGGACCATCATCCCAATCGATTCCGAGCCATTGCAGATCCTCGATCGCTTGTCGGGCCGCGTCTTTTTTGATGCGAGGGCCATCAAGGTCTTCGATACGTAGAATAATTTTCCAATTGTGCTGGCGAGCAAGCAGCCAATTCACGAGGAATGTTCGCGCATTACCCAGGTGCAATGCGCCGGTGGGTGATGGAGCGAGGCGAGTGATGGACATGCAATCTCGAAATTCGAACGACGCAGGTCGAAACCATTCCTAGACAATATTTAGCAGCGGTCCGCAGGACCGCGTTTGCCGGGTGTGCGCATTGCCAACGCAGTCCTGCACACCCGCCGCTAAATATCTTCATTTTTTCAAAAAATTCGCCAGCAATTTTTCCCCCTGTTCGGTCAGAAAGCTCTCGGGGTGATACTGCACGCCCTCGAGTGGCCAGATCTTATGCCGCACCCCCATGATCTCGTTCTCGCTGGTCCAAGCACTGATCTCGAAATCGGCCGGCAGCGTCCCATTGCGAATAATCAGCGAATGATACCGCGTGGCCGTAAACGGATTCGGCATCCCCTGATAAATCGTGCGACCATCGTGGTGAATCTGATCCGTCTTCCCATGCATCAATTTCGCCGCCCGTTCCACAATCGCCCCATGCACAAACCCAATGCACTGGTGCCCGAGGCATACACCGAGCACCGGGATTTTCGGGCCGAAATGCTTAATAACTTCGTTACTGACGCCGCCCTCTTTAGGGGTGCAGGGTCCAGGGGAGATGACGATGTGCGTGGGCTTCATCGCCTCAACTTCAGCTACGCTAACTTTGTCGTTCCGGAAAACCTGCATCTGCTCTTTGGGCGCGACCTCGCCGAGCTTTTGCACGAGGTTGTAAGTAAACGAATCGTAATTATCGATCAGCACAATCATGGATAAACCAATAATATCCCGCCGCTTGCGGCTTCGCACGTATTCGCATTTTTTTCCTCCTTCATCCTTCATCCTTCATCCTTTCCCCGTAAAATACTCCCATGCCCGAACCCCAACCCCAAAAATCCTGGCAAGCCCGCATTGCCGAATCCACCGACGCCCTCGCCCAGAGTTTCGTCGAATCGATCAGCTACGATCGCCGGCTCTTTAAGCACGACATCGCCGGCTCCATCGCCCACGCCACCATGCTCGCCAAAGTCGGCCTCATCACCGATGCCGAGCGTGACGCAATCATCAATGGCCTCAAATCCATCGAGCACGACATCGAAGCCGGCAATTTCCACTTCGACGAATCGCTCGAAGACATCCACATGGTCATCGAAGACGCCTTGATCAAACGCATCGGCGAGCCGGGGAGGAAATTGCATACGGGGCGGAGCCGGAATGACCAGGTGGCGCTGGATTTGGCTCTTTGGTTAAACGAAGCATGCACCAACTTGCGGCAAAGCCTGATATTGCTCATCCGATCTTTTTGCTCGCTTGCTGAACGCTCTGAAAATATTGTGATGCCTTCGTTTACGCATCTGCAACGCGCGCAGCCGATTTCTGCCGGTGCCGAAGCATGGGCGTGGGTAATAATGTTCCACCGTGACGATAAACGCGTGGATAATCTCCGTGCGCGTCTCGACGAATTTATGCCACTTGGCAGCGGAGCTATTGCCGGAACCTCTCTCCCACTTGATGCAATTGAAACATCCCGAATTATTTTCGAAGAGAGAAACAATTACATTCGACCAATTCCAAAAAGCTCCATCGAACACACTGCTACACGCGATCACGCTTGCGATCTTGCATATGCCTGCGCTATGGTCGCCCAGCACCTCTCCCGCTGGGCCGAGCAGTGGATTATTTATTCCACCACGGAATTCGGCTTCATCAAAATCGCTGACAAATACACCACCGGCAGCTCGATGATGCCGCAGAAGCGCAACCCCGACATGCTCGAACTCATCCGCGGCCGCTGTGGCAATGTCTACGGCGATCTCTTCGCCCTGATGACCATCCTCAAGGGCCTGCCCATCGGCTACAACCGCGACCTCCAGGAAGACAAACGCATCGTCTTCCGCGCTTACGACACGGTAAGCAGTTGCCTGACCATGGCCGCCGCCATCGTCTCCTCCGCCAATTTCGTGAAGGAAAATATCGAGCCCACACTGGAACGCGGCTTCCTCGACGCCACCAGCCTGGCCGAATATCTCGTGACCAAAGGCGTTCCGTTCCGCACCGCCCATCACATCGTCGGCACCCTCGTCGCCCGCTGTGAAAAAGAAGGCAAACAAGCGTTATCGCAGCTCAGTGTCGATCAATTCAATGAAATAATTGCCACCAAGAGCGATGTGCGAATAGATAAGGATATTTACAACGCACTCGGCGCGAAGAATGTAGTGGCGAGATACCAGAGCGCAGGAGCGGCAGGCGGGAAACCTTTTCAGGATCAACTCACCGCGTGGAAAAAGCGATTGGGGATGGAATAAAAAAGAGTGTTTACCGCAGGAAGAGCCGGGCCGTCCTCGGCCCGAAATTATCTCGGAGCGAGGATGAGATCCGCTCTTCTAGTATCAACGTGTGTCGGTAACTCGAAGCCCCCCGCTTACTTGCTTTTCCAATCAATCCGCGGAGCGTCTCCCCAGAGATTTTCCAGATCGTAGTATCCACGTGCTTGCGTGCTGAAGAGGTGAACAATCACCGTTACGAAATCAGCCAATATCCAGGTTTCCGATTCGTATCCGCTGATGGATAGCGCTCTCTGGCCGCGCAATCCCCCTAGCTCGGCGGCTTCGTCGCAGACCGTGCGCATCTGCCGCGGACTGGTGCCGGTGGCGATGACAAAATAATCAGCAATGGGTGAATACCCGCGCATGTCCAGCACGAGCACATCCTGGCAGCGCGTGTTGGCGGCTAGTTCGGCTACCGCGATGGCAAACTCGCGAGATGCTTTTTCCTGGTCCTGTAATTTGTCGCTTGGGGTAGGAATAAATTTCTCCATCTGGAAAATCGACACGAAGCAATCATACACCTAGTGCGCCGCTGCCATCGCTGCCCCGATTTCATTGATCCGCTGCTGCGCCCGCAATACATCGCGCTCATAATCCATCCGGTCTTCAGCCCCGTTCATCGTGCCTGGTGCGTGAATGGTCATCAGGTGATGCAGCTCGTTGGAAACATTGGCCAGGTCAGCATCGCTCAGGTTTCCGACACTCATTTTCTCGATATGCATCTGCTGCAATGCTTCGGATGGTGTAAACCACTTGTACATCACAATTCGACACTCGCGGATAGCCCGAAGGTATCCCTCCCTGGCTTCGCTCAGCTTTTTCTGCCGTTCAGCGCCGCTGGCCAGCATAGCCTTTAGATAATCCCGGTCTGCCCCCGCCAGCTTGGATATGGCCGAGTTATGATCGCTGTGCCATTGATAGGTGAAAAGGTTATTCTCATTGAAATCCGAGCTTTTCAGATGCTCGTCGTAGGCCTTGGCTGCATCCGCCCCCAGCTGGGCGGCTCGGCTGTAGCAATAGACCAGGCGATCCACATCCACCGAGGGATTCATCGGCGTATTCACCGCGATGTTGGCTGTCTCCAGATCAACAGGTGTTTGCGATCCCGGCGCGGGCGTGCGATTAAACAACGCTGCTTCGAGATTGCGCCCGTTATCCAGTTCTTCCTGCGACCAGTTTTCCAGGGCAATCGCCGGCCGGGAATCGATCACCGAAGGAGAAATCTGCAAGTGCTGTTGATGCTCGTCATTCTGCAGATGCTGGGCAATACGGTAATAGTTATACGAGATCGCAAACGGGTTGAGGCCATAAGGGAAGGGCTCATAGGGAACCAGATATTTCAGCGTATCCTGATCCGCAGGCAGAATATCCCCCTTCTCATCCAGCATCGGCGGTAGGCGCGTCGCGCGAAATTCCTCGCTCCCATCCTTGGTCGGCAACGTCGGCCGCCAGCGCGTCTCACGCGTCACCCGCTGGCGGTAATAATCCTTCTCCGTCGAGTTCCCCAGCTTATTAAAATAGACATCCGCGATCGCCATGATGATGTTGATGTCATTGGGCCGCTGGCGATTGACCTTATCCGCGTAATCCAGTGCGTCCAGGATGGTCGTGTACTTGTTCGACAGGCTGGCCATCTGCACGCTGATGTTGTAGGCCTTGTTCCAGATCTGGAACATGTGCACCGAGTCAAACTCGGGCTGCAGCATGCGGATCCATTCGACCTTGGTATCAAAATCCTGGAGATTTTTATCTGCCTTCTGCGATTCAGAGCTGATCCAGAGCATCATCACCAATGGCCCGCGCAACCCGCCCAGCAGCAATGCCAAAGCATAGCTGCTCATGTTGGATAGGCTTTGCGAGGAATCGGCGATAACCACTTGCCCGCGATTGAGCACCTTGCTGCGATAATTATCCGCCCAGAAACGTGTCCCCCCGGTCGCCAGAATCGCGACGATCAGCAGCACAACAATAGACAATCGGCCCGAACGGTACATGCCGCAATAATAAGTGGAATTGGGTTGCTCTTCCACAGGCTGGAGCTAAATCCGGATTTCGGATTCAGTCCTTCGGATTTGGATTTTTCCAAGCTAGGCCGCACTTACGACCGGCGCTGGCTCTTCAGCGGCAACGGCAGCGAAATCCAGGCCGCATTCATACCAGCCGTCGCGGTAGCTGCGGCAGCGGACGATGATGCCGTCCATGGTTTTGTTCAGTGAGCCAACGCCCTGCATATAAATGCGCGCGTGATCCCCGACGGCAATGCTCGATTGCGAAACGAAGCCCACCCCCGAGCGCGACATATTATGCGCGATGATCGGAATCCCAGGCTGCTCCCGCGGGGCGTCGCTGCTGACATCGAGCAAGTGCACCCGTGCGGGGCAATTGATCGGAAAGCGTGGGAACCTGCGATGTCCACGATCTCCACTATCGCTGACCGATGCTGCCTCCCGGCCCGCCGCCCGCAACAATCCCACCCAGGCTTCGACGACTTTCTCATCATATTTTCCCGGCGTCTCCTGCATGATGATATCCATCGCCTGCGCTACGCTCATGGTCTGTTTCTTAAAAGGTCGAAACGCGGTCATCGCATCAAACGAGTCCACCACCGCGCAAATCTTGGCGATGGGATCAATCTGACCCCCCTTCAATCCATCGGGATACCCCGTGCCATCGATGCGTTCATGGTGCTGGCGGGTGACGGCAAAAACGAGCGGGTGAATGTTGGCGAATTCCTTGAGATATTCACACCCATTGGCCGGGTGCTGCTTGATCTGTTTCCACTCGTCATCCGAAAGCTTGGCGGACTTATTGAGAATTTCTGCGGAGATTTTCATCTTGCCAATGTCGTGCAGAATGCCGGCCTGGCAGATGTGGTTGAGCATGTCGACATCGTGATAACCCAGCGCATACGCCAGCGGCACCATCCACGTGGCAACGTTCACCATATGCGTAGCGGTATAGAAATCGTGGTGCGAGGCAGTGAACAAATGCGAGAAGGAAGTCGGGTCATTCAGGGTCAGCGTGGTCACTGCACGGGAAACTTTTTCCAGACGCCCCGACTGGCGAATCAGGTCCGGCTCGGAGAGCAATTCGTTGACCAACTCGACGCTGGTCTCATAAATAATTTCTGATTTGACCGACACCGCGACCGACGGGTCTTCAGCCACTTTCTGCAGGCAGGACTCGGTCTGCTGGCGGAAGCGGCTTTGGTGGACCATCGGAATATAGATGAATTTTGTCCCCGCCGCCTTGAGTCGCTCGCGATGATTTTCCGTAAAGAGGACGTGTTCGGCGCAATATAAGCTGAAGGCCTCGTTTTGCTCGGATTTCACCTTATCAGGTTTGCCTTTATCTGCGATGGTGCGGAGGTAAATAGGGATGGCTTCAAACGCCTCCATGGGAGCGCGTTCGAGGCTGATGGGCAGAAACCCGGCTCGTGCCGAGTTGGTTGAGGTTCCGAATCCGCCGGAGAGAACTAGATCTTGTTTGCGCATTTGTGCACGTCCCTGTGAGCCGATAACTATTGCACATCCATTCGTGCTAAAGGTATTGTCGGATGCTGGGGAGATGCACTTAATCCAGGCGGGTGTGGGCGATAAACTCGCGAGAGAGTGGGGTGAAAACTGGTGTGGAATTATTAAACCCAGCCCAGGGGGCCGGGACTAAACGGGAACTATGTATCACGCTTGCGGAGGTGGTAGTTCGTTGGCGAAATCTGCTAGCTCGGAGGCGGTGGGGCTGGCAGCGTTGCGGACGTAGTAGCCGCTGGTAGAGACGCCCAGGCAGAGGCTCTCGGCCAGATCGAGTCCGAGAATGCGGCCGAGGCAAAAACCGGCGTTGAAATGATCGCCGGCTCCTGTGGAAATTTTGGGCTGCTGCACGAAGGGTCCGGCAAACGAAGCCGAGGCGGTTTCGGTTGCAGCAGCGGCTCCGCGACGCGGATGAATCACCACGCAGGAAATTCCCAGGCGCTTGCGGATAAGGCCCGCGCTTTTTTCAATCGCAGCTTCGGGATCCTGCGGAACCGGCAACTCCAGCACAGCAAGAATCTCGCTCGATTCTTTCAGATTCAGCCCGAGGATTACTTCGGCGTGTTCCTGGAATTTGGTCAGAAGCTTCATGGCGGCGGCAATATCTTCATGGAGGCGTTTTTCGGGATCAGCCAGGTCAACAAAAAACGTCCGCTTTTTCTTGGGAATTTTCGGCAGCACATCGCTGATCAGCTTGCCCCAGATTTCGGACATGAATGGGAGCATGGTCCAGTTGACCATTCCGATCAACGTGGACTGATCAATTAATGTAGTGAGCTTCTGTTCACCCACGCGGGCGAGGAGATTGTCCCAGTTGATATCCATTACCGATTCGATCTTCCCGAGCATGAGTTTGCCGTCGTCAAATTCCAAAGCATCGGTGTGGCCGGGGTCGGCGATGCTGATGACGTTGGCCCGGGCTGCGAAAGGTTCGAATACGGGGTGAAGATTTGGATAACCGAGATTACCGATGTAGGTGACGGCCAGGCCCGCGGAAGCCAGCGCGTTGGCCATGATCGGGCCGTTACCACCGAGCTTCATTTGCTTGACGACCAGTTCGTAGTTACTGGATTGGCCAGCGGCGTTGTGGATTTTCTCGGCCAGGTGGGCGATCGTTTTTACAGGGGAAAAATCGTGCAGGCCGGTGCGTTTATCCACAACGGCGACGATTTCGTCGACGAATCCATCCAGGCCGATGAGCACCGGAGTGGATTTGAGTTGAGGAATAGCGTTCTTGAGTTTCTTCGCGGCTGATTGAGCAATTTCCTGGCGTGTCATGGGAAGTAAAATACAGGGACAAGGGACCCTTCTACAAGCTCAGGGTAGGTAAAGGCAATCCGGCAGCTTCGCTCCGGCGTGACGCGAAGCGACTTGGCTTTTACAAATTTTCTAGAATACGGGCCGGGTCGTTGCATTCTTTCGGTAGTGACGGGCCCAGCCAGCGTCGGCTTCGTCGCCGGCTTTATGCGCGTGCAGCGGCGGTGGTGCCGGTAGATCTTCGGGATAAGCGGGGGACATGGTGTAGGAGGGGCCCAGGTTTACGCCGCGATAGACGGTTGGTGTCCAGGGGGGGTCAGCAATGGCGACCAAGGGGAGGACCCAGACGTTGGCGAGGAAAATCGGGATTTCCAGGTATTGCGTATCGACCGGTGGATCGGTGCGGCGGTTGGGTTCGAAGGCAAACAACAAAGGGCCTCCGATGGTTGCACCGGTAGGGATGACAGCCACGGAGGTGGACCAGTCGCGATGACGCATGGCGTCATCGACCGTGATGGGGCGCTGCTGCGGAGCAGCCAGCGGTTCCCGCGTGGTGGCCATTTGGCATCCACTCACCAGAAAAGTGCTTGCAACCAGCGCAGCATTTCCGAGCATCGCTAGATATTTCTTACGGCCAATCTTGAGCGACGACGCGCAGCACAGCGCTGATTTCCTCGACTTCATATCACGGATTAAGCACATCATTCACATCTTTGTCAAATGCGTTCTTGTCGAAATGACCGATGCTGCCGCCGCTGATGTTGGGATCATCCATTTGCGGATTGAAATTAGCCGGGTCGGCCTGTTCCTGATCCGCCCAACTCATCGGCTGGGTGGTCGCGCGTTTATTGCTTTGGGTGCAACCGACGATACAGAGCATCGATACCACCAGCACGCTCATACCTCGTGGCAGAGCCGGGCCGTCCCCGGCCCGAGTTTTGAATAAATCCGAAATTCGAAACCCGAAATCCGAAACAACTCCGAAATTCCAAACCCGGTTGCGGCCTGGTTTCGAATTTGGAATTTCCGATTTAGAGTTTGTTTCGGATTTCGGATTTCGGATTTCGGATTTCGATTTTCTCATCTCGTCCCCTCCGCCACATATTCTACCGAATAATTTGGCGATTCCTTGGTAATCGTAATGTCATGCGGATGACTTTCAGCCATGCTGGCGGAACTGACCCGGCAGAATTTGGCGTTCTTTCGCAGTGAATCGATATCAGGAGTACCACAATACCCCATTCCAGCGCGGAGGCCCCCTACCAACTGATAAACAAAATCGGATAGCGAGCCGCGATAAGGGACGCGGCCTTCCACGCCCTCGGGGACAAGCTTGCCGCGGTCGGTGACGGCGGCTTGACCGTAGCGGTCTTTGGAGCCGGCGATCATGGCGCCCATGCTACCCATGCCGCGATAGCTTTTGTATCGGCGGCCCTGATGGATAATCAATTCGCCGGGTGATTCATCGAGGCCGGCAAAGAGCGAACCCATCATGGCACAGGATGCGCCGGCGGCGATCGCTTTGGTGATGTCGCCGGAGTGACGGATGCCGCCGTCGGCAATCACGGGGACGCCGGCTTTTTCGGCGACGCTTGTTGCTTCCATGATCGCGGTAATCTGGGGGACGCCCACGCCACTGATGATGCGCGTGGTGCAGATTGCGCCGGGACCGATTCCGACTTTTACAGCATCCGCGCCCGCTTCGATCAAATCCTTGGCACCCTGGGCGGTGGCGATGTTGCCGGCAATGACCTGGATATCGTAATGCTGTTTGATATTGCGCACGGTATCCAGCACATTTTTGCTGTGCCCGTGAGCGGTATCCACAACCAGGACATCGACGCCGGCTTTGATCAGCGCTTCGATGCGCGTGGTATCGTGCACGCCGGTGGCCGCTCCGACGCGCAGGCGCCCGCGATCGTCTTTGCAGGATTGGGGGAACTGGTGCTGCTTGTCGATGTCACGCATCGTGATCATGCCCGAAAGGCGATTTTCCTTGTCGATCAGCAGCAGTTTTTCGACCTTGGCTTTGTAAAGAATCTGCTCTGCCTGATCCAGTGTCGTGCGGTCCGGAGCGGTGATAAGATTCTCCCGCGTCATCACCTCACCGATTTGGCGATTGTCATCTTCCTGAAATTTCAAATCGCGGCGGGTGATGATTCCCAATAATTTCGAGGCTTTGGCATGTCCATTTTCGCCGCGCCGACGGGGTTGATCAGGATTGCCATCATCGATGATGGGAATGCCGCTGACATTGTATTCGCGCATCACCCGGCGGGCGGTGCCTACGGTAGCTGTGGGGGGAAGCGTGATGGGATCAACAATCACGCCGTTCTCGCTGCGCTTGACCTTGTCCACTTCGCGGGCCTGTTCGCTGGCGGGGAGATTCTTATGAATGATTCCGATGCCGCCTTCCTGCGCCAGCGCGATAGCCAGCTGTGATTCGGTGACGGTATCCATGGGGGCGGAGAGAAGAGGAATGTTCAACTCGATCTGGCGAGTCAGGCGGGTGCGCGTGTCAGCTTCATTAGGGACAAAATCGGTCCGGGCGGGGATCAGCAATACATCATCGAACGTAATCGCATCGCTGATAATCTTGGACTGTTCCATGTGTAACTGTTAACCCTGAGTCGCGGGAGTGTCAAGCGCAATTCTGCTCTACCAAGCCGATCAACTTTGCAATTTACCAGATAACTGGATGCTACCTGTGGGAGAGAGGCTTCCCGAGGGCGGTTCATCAGTGACTGCGGCGGCGGAGAGGTTGGGGGGGGCGGTACCGCTACATACCGCATCACCATGGGAGTCCACAGTAAAGGTTCCTGCCGGAATCTTCTTGTTGTCGGTGGTGATGGCCCAAAGTTCATAGACGCGGTTTGCTGGGGGCGGGTCGAGGTTGAAAATGTAAACCCGCCAGGTACCGCCGGCGGCATCGTAGAGGACATGGCCGTGGGCGAGTGATTTCTGGGCGGTCAGTTCAACCAGACTGAGTTTGCTGGCGTCGAGGAGATTGTTGAGCTGGCGAATCTGCGTTTCATGCTCGGCTAGTGCGCCAGTCATCTCGCGGTTGGCCATCAGGAGCAAACACCCGGCGCCGAGCAGGATCACGATGCTGGCGGCCATGGCGTAACGGAGAAATCGATCGCTGCGCAGCGGAGTGGCCTGCTGCAAATTTGTGCCTCCTACGGCCGCCATCAACTTTGCCTTTATGCGCGGGGGAGGATTCATCGGCGGCAACGATTCGGCGAATAATTCCAGGGACCCTTCGGTTTCACGCAGTGCGGCCAGGCAGGCTACGCAGCCTGAATCCAGATGCGCGCGTACTGCAGCGGCCTGATCGGCATCGAGCATGCCGGTCACATAGGAAGGCAGAAGTTGTTGTACTTCTTCGCAGGTCACGGCAATGGTTTATCCTTGGCCATGCAATTTCGCAGTTGCGAGATTGCCTGCCGAATATAAGTCTTTACTGTGCCCAGGGGCTTATCAAATTTCCTGGCAATTTCGTCATGGGAAAGACCATCAAAATAGGCTGCTTCCAATGCTCCACGCTGCTCGGCGGATAATGTCTTGAGCGCGGCTTCAATGCGCTGTCTCTGTTCATTCTGCTGGGCTGATTCCGGCGGCTCCGGTTTGGACGAGGCGCGGTCAGGGATGGCTTGTAACGATTCCAGCTTCGTGGTGCTGCGGCAGCGCAGCCGATCAATAGCGCGGCTGCGCGCCAGCATCATTAGATAGCTGCGCGGGCTGCTGCGCTGCTCGTCATATCTTCCCGCCCGCCTCCAGAACTCCAGAAAGACGTCGCAAAGCAGTTCTTCGGCTTCTTCGGAATTGAACAGGATGCGATTGAGCAGCGCCAGTATCGCCGGCGCGTAGCGATCATAAAACGCCGATAGTGCGTCGGTATCGCCTGCCTTCATAGCAACCAGCAGCGCGTGGTCGCTGGAAAAGTTTTGAGAATTGCTGATTTGGCCCAAAGAAAACTTTCGTCTGGGTGCAAACCCTACAGCAGCAGGCCGATCCAGCCAATGGACAAAATTACATAATTTTTTCGAACGCTTGGGAATACGAGAACGGCTTGGAATTAGATGTGCATCCAATCGAGAAAACCATTTCGAAATTTTCTTGAACATCTGTAATCGATATGACCTCGTATATCAGTGGCCTCAATTCCGCGAATGCATGTCGCCCGAGCAACGGGCCATTTGTCTCGCAAATCTTTTTCGAAGGAGAACACTATGTTTCGTAATCCTCTGATTAACAGAGCCATGCTGGTATTGCTTGGCGCTGGCGCTTTGCTCGCAGTATCGGCGGCACGGCCAGCAATGGCGCAGAATGATGACATGAAAAAGGACATCGTCGAAACGGCGACGGGACCGGGCATGGAACAAGTCACGACGCTGGTGCAGGCGCTCAAAGCTGCCGATCTCGTCGATGCTCTCAAAGGACCTGGACCATTCACGGTTTTTGCTCCCACCAACGAGGCTTTTAACAACCTTCCGGCCGGCACGCTCGATGATCTGATGAAGCCGGAGAATAAGGACAAGCTTCGCAAAATTCTTCTTTTCCACGTTCATCAAGGTGATGCGATTTCAGCTGCGGACATGAAGGACATGAAGCTTTCGACTATGGAAGGAAAGAAACTCAAGATCAAAGTCAAGGACGGCGAAGTGTGGGTTGACGGCGCTAAAGTGGTCAAACCTGACATCATGTGCAGCAACGGCACGATTCACTGGATTGATAAGGTTCTGATGCCATGAAGTCATGCGTGCAGTATCCAACCGGGACAGGCACTTCTTATCAATGATGACCCGGGAGTGTAAGCCGTTCTAGAAAAAATTTTTATTGGAAGGATTAATCCATGTTGAACTCAAAGCAGCCTTTGATAATTGCCGCTTCCTCGTCGCGGCGCAGGTTTCTTACCGCCGCGGGGGTCGCCTCGGCGGCGCTGGTGGGATCGAGCCTGGTGGGATACCGGCCCGGGTTAGCGCTGGGCGCACAAACAGCAAAATTTCAGAGCGGGAAAAAGAAATTCGCGGTGAATGATAACGACATTCTCAATTTCGCGCTCAATCTGGAATATCTCGAGGCCGAGTTTTATCTTCGCGCCACCACGGGCACGGGCCTTTCTTCTACGGATACCGGGGGGATTGTCGGAGATACGACGAAGAAGAAAGACACGGGCGGCGCCGGCACGGTTACGGGGGGAAGCCAGGTGCCGTTTGCCACGCCGCTGATCCAGCAAATCGCGCAGGATATCGCCGCCGACGAGCTGGCGCACGTGCAGTTTCTCCGTTCAGCACTTGGCGCGGCGGCGGTGGCGGAGCCGGACATCAATCTGACTACCGCCTTCACGGCCGCAGCCACTGCGGCGGGCGTGATCAGTTCCGGAGATAGCTTCGATCCGTTCGCCAATGAAGATAATTTCCTGCTCGCGGCGTTTCTCTTCGAAGACGTGGGTGTCACCGCTTATCACGGTGCAGCAGCTTATATCCACAATTCCGATTATCTCGCCGCCGCCGCTGGGATTTTGGGAACCGAAGCCTATCACGCGGGAGGTATCCGTACGTTGCTGTTGCAAGCGTCTCAAACCACGGCGGCAATCGCGACCGACGCCAACGAAATCGCCGCCGCCCGAGCCAAGCTCGACGGCAGCAACAACGACGATGAAGGCATTACCACCAGTAACGGCGACGCCAATCTGGTTGATGCGGATTCCAACGCCCTTGTTTTTGCCCGCACTTTCCAGCAGGTGCTGGATATTGTCTATCTGGGAGGACAGTCGGGAAATTATGGCTTTTTTCCCAATAAGCTTAATGGCGTGATTCAATAATCGCGTCGTCCATATCGTTCCGTTATCAGGCCCGGGATTGCAATTCCCGGGCTTTTTTTTATTTTCGCCAGATAAATGCGAAACTATTGGCAGTCCGGTAGCGCAACTGTTTTGATCACTCCGGATGAGTCCATGTGGCTAGCGGGGTTTGCCAGGCGCACCAGGGCGGCGGAGGGAAAAGCTTCGGAGCTTTTTGCCAAGGCGCTGGCGCTGGAGGATGCAGCGGGAAAACGGGTGGTAATTTTGACGGCGGATCTGATTGCGATGCCCCGGGAGATTGCGGATTGGGTTAGCGAGCAGGCAAGGCAGCGGTTTGGGTTGGGACGGGAGCAATTGCTGTTGGCGACATCGCACACGCATAGCGGGCCGGAGGTGCGGCCGAGCAAAGTGTTTTTCTTTAATATTCCGGCGGATTATGCGGCGAAGATTCCGGGGTATGTAGAAGGATTGCAGGAAAAAATGGTGCAGGTAATTGGGGAGGCGCTGGGGGATTTGAAACCGGCGCGCGTTTTTGCCGCGAAGGGGCAAGCGATGTTCGCGCACAATCGGCGAGGGGCGGAAAACTATTTCGATCATGATGTACTGGTATTGCAGGTGACGGATATGGCCGGGAAGATACGGGCGATTTTGTTCGGATATGCGTGCCATAACACGACGCTTTGGGAGGATTCGTATGTTTATTGCGGCGATTACGCGGGGTTTGCACAGCAATATATCGAGGAACGATTTCCGGTAGCGACGACTTTTTTTTTATGCGGGGCGGCGGCGGATCAGAATCCGGAGCCGCGCGGGAAACTGAGTGATGCGCAGCAACATGGGAGGGAATTGGCTGATGCGGTCCTGGCGGCGATGAATAATGCGAAGGAAATTGAGCCAACATTGCGCGTGGCGTATGAAGAGGTGCCGTTGGATTTTCAGGCAATTCCATCTCGAGCAGAATTGATCGAGCAAACGCAATCAGCGGATAAGCCGGCCGCACGCAAGGCGCAATATCTTCTGGATCATCCGAGTGATTTCGGGCCGAGTTATCCATGTCCGGTGCAAATGCTTTGGCTGGGAAAACAAATGATACTGATCGCAATCGGCGGCGAGCCAGTCGTGGAATATGCCATGAAATTAAAGGAGCTATTCTCTAATAAGGAATTGGTTTGGGTCGCAGGATATACGAACGATATGTTTGGATACGTACCAACCCTGCGGGTGCAGCGCGAAGGCGGCTACGAAGCCGGACGTGCGATGCTGTGGAGCGCGCTGCCGATGGCTTGGACAGAAGATGTGGAACCGCGCATTATGGCGGCGATTCGAAGAATGCTGAAAAACATTTTGACGTAGCATGGGCGTCTCGCCCATGTTTTTCCAGATACATGGGCGAGACGCCCATGCTACGTGGTTGAGAAAATACTTTCTGAAAGTGAATATATGCCCGATAATCGCCGCAAAATTCGCTTGACGTTTGTTGATTTGAAATTATCAGTGACGGCAGAGATGCTGGATGACGAAGCGCCGGGGGTTTGCAATATTGTGTGGGATATGCTGCCAGTGGAGGGGAAGGTGCTGCACGGGATGTATTCGGGGGCGGAGGTGTTTTTGCTGTTGGAGAAAGCGGTGCAGCATCCACCGGAGAATTTGTGTCAGTTGCCGCTGCCGGGGGAATTGCTGTTTTTTTATGACGGGTCGAGCAGCGTGGCGAATTCGAAAAAGCCTATTAGTGAAATTTGTTTTGTGTACAACCGTGGCGTGGTGTTGCGGGGGCCGGAGGGGGTGCCGACGCACTGCTCGCTGTTTGCGCGCGTGGCGGGGGATTGGAAATATGACTGGATGGATTTCCGCAATGGGTGCAGGAAGGCGCGGTGGGATGGGCCGCAATTGCTGCGGATTGAAAGAGCGTAATCCACAAAGAAAAATGCGGACGCAAAAATGATTTTTGCGTGAGAACAAACGCTAGCCGCTGAAGCGGCTAGCCCGCAAGATTATCTGTGAAGGGGTGCGTCTAATTTTATTTTGGTAAAGATGCTTGTTTGGCGGGATCGCTTACTGGGGTGGGAGCTACGTTTTCATCGCCGATGTGCACACTAGGGACGACGCTCATGCCCAGGGCTAAAAGCTGGCGGGCTTCGGCGTTGTCGTCGAAAACGATTTTTACCGGGACGCGCTGGACTACTTTTACATAGTTGCCGGTTGCATTCTCAGGCGGGAGCAGGCTGAATTGCGAGCCGGTGCCTGCGGCGATGCTTTGGACCTTGGCGTGGAAGATTTTGTTGGGATAAGTATCGACACGGACTTCGACTTCCTGGCCGGCGCGCATGTGGGTGATCTGGGTTTCTTTGAAGTTGGCGATGACCCAGACATCGGGTTCGACCAGGGCCATGAGGGGTTGATTCACCGGGAGATTCTGGCCGACCTGCACGACCTTTTTCGTGACGCGTCCGGCGACGGGGGCGTAGATGGATGTGTAGGACAACTGTAATTTCAGGGTGCGCACGGCGGCGGCGGATTCGGCGACGGAGGATTGAGCGGCTTTCACTTCTGCCTCGGCTTGCGAGACTTGCTGGGGGCCGGTTTGGGCGGCGGCTTGATTGGCCTGGGCGGCGGCGACTTTGGATTTGGCCTCGCTGACGGCGGACTGGGCGCCGATGACGCGTTTCTGGGCGGCGGTGAGCTGGGCGGTGGCGGCGTCGGCGGTGGCCTGCGCGGCATCAATCTGCTGCTTTGATATGCCGCGCGGATCGGCAGACTTGTATCGCTGCAAATCGGCGCTGCGGCGGCTCGCTTCGGCCTGGGCGGCGGCGACATCGGCTTGTGCGGATGCCATCTGCGCTTGTGCGGTGGCGACGGCTGATTGGGACGCTGCCACGCCGGCGGTGGCCTGGGCCAGGGCGGCATCGGTGTTGGCTTTGGTTAATTGCACATTGGTTTGCGCGACTGCGAGGTGGGAGCGAGCCACCTGCTCGGTTGCCAGGGCGCGATCTAAATCAGCCTGCACGTCGCGCGGGTCGAGCTTGACGAGCAAGGTGCCGGGCGAAACATCCTGGTTATCGACGACGAAGACTTGCTGCACGGTGCCGATGATTTTGTTGCTGATGGGAATCGTGTTGCCGGCGATAAAGGCATCGTCGGTTTCCTCGT
This sequence comes from Tepidisphaeraceae bacterium, assembly GCA_036490535.1. Lineage (GTDB taxonomy): Bacteria > Planctomycetota > Phycisphaerae > Tepidisphaerales > Tepidisphaeraceae > DASXDR01. Next base: position 35,628 of record DASXDR010000185.1, read on the forward strand.
AATCTTTGGTGAGATACCAGTAAACACCGGCGGCGATGGCGGCGAGAACCACGATTAGAAACACGGTGATGAAGCGGCGCTTGCGATAAATTGGTCGCGGCGACGGCTGGGCGGGGGGCTGGCGCAGCGGCGAATCCGCATTGGGCGGAGGTGTCGCTGCATTCTCTGCGGATATCGCGGGATCAAGCGAGGACATAAAGCTCCAGAAAACAAAGGATGAAGGCTGAAGGATGAAGGCTGAAAGAAAAACCAGAATTTGTTCCGAGCATTTTTTTCATAATTTGGACTTCAGAATTCCATAAAACCAAGGTGAACGGAGGAAGGATTAAAAATAGTTGATCTTTATTTGATATTTTTTTTTCATCCTTCATCCTTCCGCCTTCATCCTTTAATTCATTCTTTCCAGCCGCCGCCGAGGGCTTTGTATAGGGCGATGGCGTCGGTGGTGACAGTTTGCTGGCTGCGCGCCAGGGCGTCTTGGGAATCATATAACTGTCGCTGGGCATCGAGGACGGTTAAAAAATCGGTCAGGCCGCGGCGGTATAAATCTTCGGCTAATTTTGCGGATTGGGCGTTGGCTTGCTCACTGTTGGACAGGGATTGGCTGCGCTGACGTTCGGTTTGCAGGGCGATAATCGCGTCTTCAACTTCCTGCAGCGCTGTCAGGACGGTTTGCTGGTAGCGCACGAGGGCTTGCTCCTGCTGGGCGGTGCTGACGTGCAGAGCGGCGCGGAGGCGGCCGGCGTCGAAGATGGGCCAACTGATACTCGGCCCGATCGTGAAATAGCGGCTGGACCAGTTGCCTAGCGTGTTGGTTTGCGAGCTTTGCAGGCCCAGGGAGCCGACTAAATTGAGCTTGGGGAAAAGGTCGGCTTTGGACTCGCCAATGCGGGCGGTGGCGGCGGCCAGCTCACGCTCGGCGCGGCGGATATCGGGGCGGCGACGCAGAAGCTCGGCGGGCATGCCAACGTAAATCGAATCGGCGGGCACGGGGATGGGCTTAATTCCGAGCAGTTCCCTGGTCAGTGCATCGGGTTCAAGGCCCAGCAGGATCGCCAGGCGGTGAATGGTTTGCCACTGCAAATTTTCCAAAAAAGGAATTTGTGCTTCGGTGGAAGAGGCCTGTGCCTCGGCCCGGGAGACATCGAGCTGCGTGGAAACCCCCTGCTTGAAAAGATTTTTCGTGACATCCACGGTTTGGCTTTGCACGTATAGATTCTGACGGGCAACGGTCAATTCCTTTTGAATACCTCTCAATTCCACATAATTTCGAGCGACTTCGGCCATGACGCTGAGCAAAACGTCGCGGCCATTTTCGATGGTGGCAGCGACATCGGCGCGGGCGGCTTCGATGGAACGACGCTGGCCTCCGAATACGTCGATCTCCCAGGAAGCGTCGAACCCGGCCTGATACAGGTCGTATTCGAAGGGAAAGGTGAAACCGGTGCCGGCGACGGCAGCGAAGGGCTCGGCGGTCTGGCTGAGGCGCTGGTGGGAATAGCCGCCGTCGGCGTTGACGTTGGGATAAAAACTGCCGGTGGCGAAGGCCTGGCGGGCGCGCGATTCGAGCAGGCGGCTGCCTGCGAGCTTGATATCGAGATTGGATTGGACGCTGCGAGCAATCAGCGAATCCAGCTCGGGATCGTGGAAAGTTTTCCACCAGGCGGTGGGAATCGTGGGCTGGGTGGCAGCAACGGGCTGAGTGGCCGTGGTGTAGGCCGCGGGCATGGGAGTTTTTGGTGGCGTGTAATTGGGTCCGACTTCGCACCCTGCCAGAGCGCAGGCGAGGACGGCAGCGATGGTCCAAACGTGTCTCATTTTCTCGCTTGCCGGCGATAAATCAGCCGGCCATAATTAATATATGCAACGGTTGCAAATAGCAAGTGATGATCCTGCCATGTGTGCACAAATCATTTTAGATGGTATTCCAACTGTCTTTCAATTCATCCGCCAGACCGCTAACCGCAAGCGTGCCAAGGGATTGGCAGTGCAGCAGTTTCGCGCGCTGGCCTATGTGCAGAGGCGGCCGGGCGATTCGCTTTCGATGCTGGCGGAGTATCTGGGGCTGAGCCTAGCGGCGACGTCGCGGCTGATTGATAGCCTGGTGGGGAAGAAACTGGTGCTGCGGAAGACCGTCCCGTCGAATCGCCGGCAAGTGGAACTATCGTCGACAAAACATGGGCAGAAGATTTTTTCGAATGTACGTGAGTGGACGCGCGGACAATTGACGGAACGGCTTAAGGATTTACCTGAGGAGCGCAGGAAGAATATTGCTGAAGCGATGCTGGATTTGCAGGAGATTTTTCAGATATGAGTAATCCTGTGGATATATCGCGGTGAGTACGGCGTTGCTTTATATCTGCGCGTGTTGGCAGTGGCACTAGGTAGCCCGGACATTCATTTCTCTGCAGTGACAAAGGCTGCCAGGTAGATAAATCCAGCGAAGTTGGCGGCCTTTTTTTCATATCGCGTGGCCACGCGTCGGCAGCGACGGATGCGGCAGAAGAATCGCTCGATGACG
>DASXDR010000186.1:0-3731 GCA_036490535.1 Tepidisphaeraceae bacterium
CGGACCCTTTGGAGGATTACTCTCCGGGTTCACGTAAGCGTTATGAAGCGTCATGATATGTTCGCATCCAACCGTCAACCCAAAACATATCAATGCCAAGACCATAGCCAATTTTTGAACGGCGCGCATTTGAGTCCTTCCCATAAATGATGCCCATTACACCTCTTCGCCTTCGATATGCAAACTTCCGACAAACTAATCCTGTAGCAGACTCAAAGCAAGCCTCAATGCAGTGGCGCTATTGGCTTCGGATGTCCGATAACATTTAAATGCCCTGCTTTGCGTGCAGATCGATCTCGCCGATGTTTAAGAGTTTATCGCGCGCCGCGGCCAAGTCGGTGGCGGCGAAATTACGGGCGTTGCATGGATTGCCGGTGCACTCCGAATGGGCGGCACGGGCGAGCGTTTGCGAAAAATGCCCGATCCGTAAAGTTTATGTGGGGGTTTCGTATTGCGGGTCGCCTTATTTACGACAGCCGATCCGCAGCGCGGAAGAAGGGTGTGGCTGCCCGACGCACGATAAGGCAAAAGATCCAGGCGAGCATTGCCCGCTGAATCGATTGTTACAGGCCTCTTCGCAATCGGGTGGGAACTGTGATTGCAAATGGTGCCGCGCCGAAAATGCGCGGAATTAGCAGCTCACAATTTATTCTTTTTGTCGCGGCGCATCATTCTGTTGCGGGCGATCCTGCGTGGGAGTGGAGCATTCCACTTGCTGCGGCGGTTGCTCCTGTGACTGTACATTAAACATCCGCCCCGGCATGCGTTGGCGAATTGCTTTACGTTTGATAACCGTCTTCTGAATCATAAGTTGCAAACCTTTACTCTCCCGTTGCCTTCCACTTCTTTTCCTATCTAAATCGGCAACTTCTCCAACAAAAGTATAACCTATAACAGTATATACGGCCATACCGATAAGAAGGTCCGCAAATCCAAAGAGTTAATGAATGTTAAAATGGGTAAAGATTTTTTTAATGATCGACGATACAATATTCGTTGTATTTTATCCATTTTAACATTCCGCAGGGACGCGGATGTTGGTTCGGACTGAGAATGATGGATGGAGTTTCCAAATCTCAGCCTCGACTTGGAGTATGTGCTATGGGTTTGCTGAACGAAAATAACATCAGCATGGCGAATTATCTGGATGTGCTTCTCAGTGGCGATCGGGCCAAGGCGCGGAGCCTGGTCGATGCTGCGATCGAACAGGGAAGCAGCCCGGTGGCATTGCTGAATGAACTTATCTGGCCGGCGATGGAGCGGATTCAGGGATTGTATAAGGAAGACCGGATTCCCCTGGCTTCGCTGAATCTGGCGACTCGGCTGAATCGCTCTCTGGCTGATCAGTTAACCGCCAAGCTGACTCGGCAGCCCGCCAATGGGAAGACCGTTTTGATTTTCTGCGGCGATGACGAGCCGGAGGAACTCGGCGGACAGATTTGCGCCGATCTGTTTGAATCGGAGGGGTGGAAAGTGCGTTTCGCAGGGGGCGGCGTGCCCAATGACGAAGTGTTGAAAATGATCGGCGAGGAGCGGCCGAATTTATTGGTCATGTTTGCGACCCTGGCGTCGAATGTGCCGTCGGTACGCAAGCTGATTGATTATCTCCGCGAGATCAATTCCTGCCCGGAGATGCAGATCATGTGCTGCGGCGGAATCTATCGCCGCGCCGAAGGATTGGCCGAAGAGATTGGCGCCGATCTTTATGCCCCCGATGCCGCCGAGGCCGTGATCGTGGCGGGAAAGAATCCGAGCAAGCGCGCTTCGTTGGATCAGCAGACGGTAGGTCGCACACGGCGCATCAAGAAGGCAGCGGCGAATCGAAGAATCTCGCCGGACGAGCGCAAGCAAATGGAAATCGCGAAAGTGGCTTGAAGAAGATCGGCAAATGACCCCATGGCGGAGCCGTGGGCTTTGCTCATAACATTACGCATTGTGATTTCAAAGCCCACGGATGGTCATCCGTGAGCTTTTTTCACGGTTGTTTCAATCACTCCAATAACTGGGGGTCATGATTTTCAGAGCTTGCGCGCGAGAGTTGACCGTAACGCGGCAACATCTGGCGCTGGGACCGTAGCGCGGGGTGTAGTGGCCGCGCCATTTTTGATCGAAGCGCTCGGCATAACGCTGCCAGTTTTCATCGAAATTACCTTGCGAATGGTGCAACAGATTAATGTCGTTGGCGACGCCGATTTTGAAACCGGCATGATAGGCCTGATAGCTGAAATCGATGTCATAGAGGTGGAAATGGTCGAAAGTTTCGGCATCGAAACGAATGCGTTCAAGTAGGGAGCGACGGGCGGCCATGAAAACACCATCGAGGGCTTGAATCTTGGAGACAGCAGGGGTGGGAGTGCCGAAAATATCGACCGAGAAACGACCATCGCGCAACAAATGAACTACCTGCCCGAAAATTTCAGGAGGACCAATAGAAGCCCAGGCAGCATTGATGAGCTGGCGCGCACCAGCAATGCCGAGCAGGTCGAAATGAGAGAGATGGCTGGTTAAACGAGCCGGAAAATCAGGGCCGAGAATTTCGACGTCATCATGGGAGAAGATCAGGATATCGCCAGTACTGCGTGCAACCCCGCGGTTATAACCCTCAGCGAGCGATTTGGCGTCGGGAATGCCGATTAGTTCCCAGGAATGATCGCCAAATGTAGCGCGATACATATTTTCGACAGCTGCCAGCTTGGCTGGATCATTACTGCAAATAATCAGAGAAAACATGCTCCGCCCCGAGCACTAATATCGCGCCACGGAGTAATGGGGTCAAGAAGCAAAAAGCAGAGCACTGCAATGCTAAAATGAAAATAACACGATCCAGCCTTTCAAATGTCCAGCAAAGTTGGAATGAACACCAATGGAGAAAATTATGCCATCGGCGATAATCTCTCACATGACTGATTACCGCATTGGACATGGTTATGACATTCATCGCCTGCAGGCAGGCGGGAAACTGATGATGGGGATGGTGTGCGTTTCGGAAGAAATGTCGGCTATCGCTCATAGCGATGGCGATGTAGTCGTGCATGCGATCGTCGATGCGATTCTGGGTGCGCTGGGCGAAGGTGATATTGGCGAGCGATTTCCCAACACTGATCCGCGCTGGAAAAACGCTGCCAGCAGAGTTTTTCTGGAAGAGGTTTGGCAAGAAGCGCTGCGAGATGGATGGTCGCTATCGAACCTGGACGTGACGATCATGGCGGAGAAGCCGCGACTCAAGGAATTTAAAAAGCCGATGCGCGAAAAACTAGCAGAACTTCTGGATGCGGAGATCGATGCGGTAAATATCAAAGCAGGGACGAACGAGGGATGCGATGCGATTGGCCGAGGGGAAGCAGTGGCGTGTCATGCGGTGATCATGTTGAATCGGCAATGAAAGCTCGAACTCTGAACGATGAATTCTGAACGCTAAAGCCCTCCCCCTTACCCCCTCTCGGAGTACCGAGAAAGGAGGTAAAACTGGGCGTATATCGCATGGACAGTTTGCATTCGCGAGAGCAAACAAAAAGGAGTCAACCCGAAACGAATCGGATTGACTCCATCATTGTTACAACTTGGAAAAATTGCGCAGGTTCTGTTCAGGCCTAGGTAGCCCGGACATTCATTTCTCTGCAGTGACAAAGGCTGCCAGGTAGATAAATCCAGCGAAGTTGGCGGCCTTTTTTTCATATCGCGTGGCCACGCGTCGGCAGCGACGGATGCGGCAGAAGAATCGCTCGATGACG
>DASXDR010000187.1:0-6248 GCA_036490535.1 Tepidisphaeraceae bacterium
CGTCATCGAGCGATTCTTCTGCCGCATCCGTCGCTGCCGACGCGTGGCCACGCGATATGAAAAAAAGGCCGCCAACTTCGCTGGATTTATCTACCTGGCAGCCTTTGTCACTGCAGAGAAATGAATGTCCGGGCTACCTAGCGTCTATTAGCGCCGGCAGCGACGGCGCGGCAGCATTACGGCGGCGATACCGAGCAATCCCAGCGACGCTGGTTCGGGCGCTGTGACGACCGATTGCGTATCCACGCTGGCGACTTCGATGGCGGAATCCAGGGCATCCCAACCGAAATTCAATTGCAGCGAGGTCGTGTCCGGCAGCGAGAACGTCCACAGCTCATCGGCGACGTAGGCGAAACCAAAGCCGATGTTGTTGCCGCCGTCGTTATAGACCTGACTGTGGCTGTAGTTGGCCAGATTGCTGGCGGGCACGCCGTTGACGGTTAAATCATTGGCATCGATGGGCGCGCCATACCATTGCACTTCGATCTGCATGTTTACCTGATTACCGGCGATGCCGTATCCCGGCACATTGATCTGTGGCGCGATAGTTGTAGTCTGCGACGCCGAATAGATATCGCCCACGGATGCGTTGGTGTAATAACTGTTGCTTGCTGTCCCGTTCGGGATGATGAAAGAATCATCCGCGGCGGCGGTGCTGTCGCCGGCGGTCGGCACCGACAAACTCGCGTCGAAAGCAGACGGGCCGGTGGGATCATTGGTGGCAGTTTGCACCGCGAAGCCATCCCATTCCTCGTAGGTGGTTAGGGACGAATCCGCCTGCGTGCTATCGGTAGGGCGAGTCCAAGAGGGCAAAACGGGTGTATGAAACACGTCTGCTAGAGCAACCGCAGGCATGGAAACCGCAATGATGGAAAACGCTATTTTTTTATTAAGCATAATTAAATCCTCATTTTGAAAAGACCTAAAAGATCGATCACATTTCTCCCAGCTACATTGGCTAACGCCGAAAACCTCCATTGCCGGATGAATATTCACCGGCGAAAAACAGCCGAGCGGCGTCCGGAAGACACAGGCTGAAAGAGAAAAATCTCCTTCAGGTCCAGAGGACTCCAGAACATTCGCTGCCTCCTGAAGCGTTGCATTCGCTCAAAAAGGCCCGGCAGGCGAAGCCGGCTGGTGGCGAAAGATCGCCGCCCGGCTGAAATTCAAAACAACTTGGGAAAAGGGAAAAACTCTTGCGGCTGAATGCCGCCAGCGGATATGATTACTAATCCGCGATGACCCTAAACCGGTTGTCGCCAACACTCGGGCGATCAGAAGGACTTTTCCAGAGGACTCTGATCGCCCGTTTTATTGTCAAATACACAGTTGAGATTTAATCTCAACAATGGCAAAGTAACCAGCCCTACCATAGGCGTCAAGCGGTTCTCAAAAATTCTCAGAATTCGCTTTTGGCCTGCGATCATAAATCGCATAAGCGTTCCACGATTTAATGCACTGTGGCAGATGATGATAAGCGATGCAGCCAGAGCTTCGGGGAGACTATTTTCGTTGACCGATGATTGTGCCGTTCCTACGATGCGATAATTAAAATCATGCTGGCTTCGCTTCTCCAAAAATCGCTTTGTATCACTCTCGCTTGGTCCATTTTGCTCGCAACGATGTCTTGTTTTTGTCCGGTGATAAACGGTAGTGAAATTTCATCCCCAAGCCGTGTGCCCAACTGTTGCCAATCCCATTCAGGCTGCAAATGCTGTTGCAGCCCAAGTGAAGGTGGAATGCACCAGGCACCGGGCCGGCACAAACAACCGAATCAACACCGATATTGCCAGGATACCCTGAATATTTTTCGGAATAATATCCAGACGAATAATTTACAAAGCACGATAGTTAGCGGTTGGCTCGACATCAGCAGAGTTGAAGGTCCAATTGAAAGTCCGGCAGTTTTTCCCTGCCCATCTGTCTCCGATTTTCGGCAATACATAACGAGTCCTTCCTTGTTGCGCCTGCACTGCGCGCTGATTTTGTAGACATTTTTTCTCATTCGATGCCGTTTTGCAATTCTGCATTATTGCAGCATGCGCATCTTTGATTTGATCATCAGTCCTCTATTCGCAAATTACTCTTTAGATTGGAAAACTCGATGAAGCGCGCAGTTTATCGTGCTACATGGCTCATCGCTTTCGCAGCCCTTCTGAACGGCTGCAAAGTTGCGCATGAAAACGGCGGATTCACCGTCGTTCAACATGTTGTATCGCAACGCACAGGCCAGACTGTCGAATGGAATGGCCATACTGCTAGCGATACAACCATCGGGGCAGCAATTCAAAAAATGCTTTTGCATCCATTGACGGCGGATCAGGTGGTGCAAATCGCCCTGCTAAATAATCAGAACCTGCAAGCGAAATTAGAGGAGCTTGGCATCGCCAAAGCCGATTTAGTGCAGGCAGGTCTTTTGCAGAATCCCGTCTTTGCTGCGAGCTGGAGATTCCCGGATCGCGCTCCTCATGGCACTGATGCAGAATATTCAGTCGCCGAGAATTTTCTCTCCCTTCTGATCCTTCCCCTGCGGAAACAGATAGCAGAAGCAGAATTTCAGGGCATCCAGCTAAATGTTGCCGACGAAGTTTTTGCGCTTGATGCAGAAGCGAAGTCTGCCTATTTCACTTTTGAAGCGCGCGAGCAATTGCTCACGCGCTTGCGCGGTATCAAAGAATTAAATCAAACCGCCGCTGATCTGGCAGCACGGCAGCATGCCGCCGGGACCATCAACGATCTGGATTTGATCAATCAGCAGGCGATTTGTGACGAGGCTTCCATTGACTTCAGCCACGCGCGGGAGCAATTGATTGCGGACAGGGAGCGATTAAATCGCCTGATGGGTTTTGCAGATCGTCCGCCAGCGTGGAACATCGCACCGCGCTTGCCCGATATACCGTCGCGGGAAATGGCCAACACTGATCTTGAACTCCTGGCGATGCGCCAGCGTTTAGACCTGGCGGCCGCCAATTCCCATATCGCGGCTTTGAAAAAGATTCTTTCCGTCACCAAAGGATTTCGCTATTTCACCACGGTAGATGTTGGCATTGATACAGAACACGGAACAAACGGACAAAACGTCACTGGACCTACTCTGAGTCTTGAGATTCCTATTTTCGATCAGGGGCAGGGCCGAGTCGCTAAGATCGAAGCTCAATTTCGGCAAGCTCAGTTTCGAATCAAGGCGATGACAACCGATATTCGTTCCGAGGTTCGCGAAGTGCGCGATCAGATGCTTGCCGCCAGGGACCTCACTGAAAAATATCGCGATTTGGTTCCGAAGCGCCAGCGCATTGTCGAGCTGACCTTGCAGCAATATAACGGTATGCTCAAAGGGCCATACGATTTGCTGCTGGCACGGCAAAGTCAACTGGCTGCCGAACAGGGGTACATTGAATCGTGGAGAGATTATTGGGTGGACCGCACGCAGCTCACGCGCGCTGTCGGAGGGTATCTTCCTGATTCCTCCCTGCAAATCATTCGATCAACCGCAACAGAATTTCATTCAACAACGACCCATGCAGGAGAACAACCATGATGACCAGACGCCAGGCAATTATTTCCGGCGCTGCCAGTGTCGTAGCTGGCAAAACGCTACTTACCTCGCTGGTTTCGGCTGATGAAACTCAGGCGAATCCGCCATCCTCTGCACCAACCGGCGAGAACGTGCCTAATACGCTGGACACAAACTATATGCCCGTCGTAACTCCCAACGGCAGCACTTTGCCCTTTGAGATGGACGGCGAGATAAAGGCCTTTCGGCTGATTGCAGAGCCCGTCAAACGTGAGTTTGCGCCCGGCATGATCGTCAATTGCTGGGGATATAACGGCCAGACACCAGGACCCACGATAGAAGCTGTTGAGGGCGACCGAGTCAGGATTTTCGTAACCAACAAACTCTCTGAGCCAACAACAGTTCACTGGCACGGCATGATCGTCCCCAATGGGATGGACGGCGTCGGTGGAATGACCCAGCCCTCTATCAAGCCTGGCGAAACCTACCAATACGAATTCACCCTTAAGCAACATGGCACGCAGATGTATCACCCCCATTCTGATGAGATGATTCAGATGGCCATGGGCATGCAGGGATTTTTTATTATTCATCCCCGGAAGGCGGATCGACAAATTGATCGAGATTTTTGCATCCTTCTTCAGGAATGGTTTGTCGAGCCAGGATCGACGACGCCAGATCCCATGATCATGACTGATTTTAATCTGTTCACATTCAACAGTCGCGTGTGGCCGGGAACTGCTCCCCTGGTTGCCCGGACCGGCGAACGCGTGAGAGTTCGATTAGCGAATCTCAGCATGGACAGCCATCCCATCCATTTCCATGGGCATAGGGGTTGGATAACCGCCACGGACGGCGGCTCGATCCCTCAATCCGCCTGGTGGCCCGCTGTAACCGTCAACGTTCCTCCTGGGACAACGCGCGATGTGGAGTTTATTGCTGACAATCCCGGAGACTGGGCATTTCACTGTCACAAGAATCATCACACCATGAATGCAATGTCACACGACATTCCGAACCTCATCGGCGTAAAACAAAATGGCGTCGCGGGAAAAATCCAGCAATTCGTGCCTGGCTATATGGCCATGGGCTCAAACGGGATGGGAGCGATGGGGCAGATGGCAATGGAGCTTCCAAAAAATACCTTACCGATGATGAGCGGCGAAGGCCAGTTCGGGCCCATTGAAATGGGAGGAATGTTCACAATCCTCAAGGTTCGCGATGGCATCATGAGCTATCAAGATCCCGGCTGGTACAAAATCCAACGCGCAAAACAGTAATGTACAACTCGCAGGTCAACTGAGACGTTAATATCGCTAAAGTGTTACATTTGCTGAAGAAGGCCCGGCGGGCGAAGCGGGTGGTGGCGAACAAGCGTCGCCCTACTGAAATTCCGAAGAACCTGGTAAGAGGAAAAACTTTTGCGGCCGAATACCGCCGGCGGATATGATTCAAATCCGCGATGACCCTCTCGCGACAAGCGCGTTTCCAATTTTTTCAGTATTCAGAAAAGAGTTTCTTCTTCGAAAAGCCAGTTATTTCGCGCCGAATTTCGCTGATTTGCGATGGCACCTTTCCCTGCAATCACCTTATTGTTATACCTCCATCTTCAATCGCGAGGACGACCCTCGAGTACGTTTAAGGCGTTATTGATAGCTTGCCAGGCGTCGTTGGCGTTGTGTGTGCAATCCGCTATCGGTGAGTCAAACATTTAATGAAATTTTACGAGTCCTTTTGAGTAATCTTTATGCTCGACGTGCGGTATATCATGAACGAATTGTTAAATCCCGGAAGACCGGCCGGCGCGGCTTTCTACGCTCTTGTGGTCGGAGTGATCGCTTGGCTAGCTGGAAGAGCGCTACGTCTGGCAGTCCATCGGTACCTTGACGGAGGCTCGCCACGGGCCGACCGAACGGCGGTTAACTTTCTGGGACAATTGGCTCAATTGGGAATTTACGTCGTAGCATTTCTTTCATATGCCTATCTGATTCCCGTCCTGCATCACCTGGCCAATGTGTGGCTGGCAAGCGTGGGGGTGGTTTCCCTTGTCGCCGGTCTCGCTGCGCAAAACACGCTCGGCAACCTGATCGCCGGAATTTCGCTGCTGCTCTATCAGCCTTTTGAGCTCGGCGACCGGCTGAAGGTCACGGCGCCCACAGGCTTGGAATCTGGCGTTCTGGACAGTCTCAGCCTTGGCTACACCACCATATTGACCGACGACAATCGTCGAATCGTCATTCCCAACAGCGCGATGGCAAGCCAAACTTTCGTAAACGTAACTCACGCTGCTCCTCAAACAAATTGTGTCATTACGGTAACGATTGGGTTCGCTGCCGACATCGACAAGGCACGCTCTGCTCTAACCGATCTTGCCAGGAACAACCCAAACGTAAAGGAAGTTGTGAGCTGTAAAGTAACAGCGTTGACAAAGTCAGGCGTGGAATTGACGCTGACTGCTCGGTGCACCGATGCCGCCACTGCCGCAGATGTAAAAGGCGATCTGTTGGAAGCAGCCAAGAAGCGTTTTGACGCAGAGCAGATTGGGATCATTTGAGCGCGGCATCGCGGTGCCGTTGGATATGAGGCGGCCTATCACTAGGCAGCCCGGACATTCAATTTGCGCCAAGCGCGGGTTTTTGAGAAGATGTCCTCGGTCAAGGAGGACACGTATGGTTCGACGTCACGAATTAACCGATTCCCAATGGGCGAAGATTGAGAATCTGTTGCCGGGCAA
>DASXDR010000023.1:0-48727 GCA_036490535.1 Tepidisphaeraceae bacterium
GAAAATCGAGACTGAGGGAACCACGGCGCCCTTCGCGGATTGCAAGTTCGACTTTGGGGCCGGGGATTCCAATAGCATCGGCTATCTCGGCGGCGAGCTTCTCGGACCAATCTTCGCCGTGATCATGTCGGCGTTCTTTGAATAACCATCGTCGCTTTTCGGGATCAGCGGGGTTGAGAACCCAACGCTTGATCTTCGTACCCATCTGTTCGATGCCGTACCAGGGCCAGTGAGTAATATCGATGGTTAGAAATGACATGCACGCTCATGGTGTTGTGAGGAGCACTCGCAGGGCCGCCAGGACGCGGCGCGGATAAACACGATGAACCGCCATTCCCAGCCAGTAACCTGCTTCTTCCCGGCTCATTTTATCGATGCCGTCTGCAACCATGCGGATGCGGTCAATGCTACGCATCGGAGCCAGCACACGGAAAAGCAACGCGAGATTCAAGGCGATCTCTTCGTCGATGGTGAAGGCAAGAGCTTGATCTTTTCTTATGTGCGCGAAACTAATGCCGAGTTGGCGAAGACGTTTGGTAATACGCGATTCGATCATTCGCCACGGACGGCCCGCCAGAGCCGCGGTGCGCTCCGGCTGTTGGAGCCGGGGCGTTGCGGCACTCGGGAGTTGCCAGATAGACGCTTCGATTTCCGTCGCCGAAAGGCCGATGACGTGTAGCTCGAATAGAGGATGACTGTCAGCCAGTCGTGGTCCCATCTCTTTTTTTAATGCAAACGCAGCCATTTTCAGACTCCCTTCTCCGCCGCGGCTTCTGCCTCGACGTATGCTTCTCCGCCCCCATATTTGGTGATCGCACTGATGAACCCATCCGATTTTTCAACAATTGTAGGAAGAGGATTCGCAAAAACGAGAGTGTATTGGCTTTCAAACTGATGATCGGCAGCAGCACGGATTTGAGTATCGATGAATGATTTGACGGCGTTGGCCTTGGCCATGTTGCCTTCGAAATCGATCTGAAACATATCGATACCCTCCGCTTCGATGCCTGCCGAGAAACGGCATGTTGCAGTGATATCTCTGAATGTGGCAACTGCCTGATGGACATTCCAGGTGGGGGCTGCTTCCCATAAACGAATGCGAACGTGTTGAAGTGTTTTCACGCCATCTTTTCGAGCTTTCTCAAATAGTTCGGTGAGGGCCTGTTTGAGAGGACCTTGAGCGGACAACGCGGGTTTCGCCGGCGCAAAGGTCGTACCCGTCGATGTGCCGCCAGTGGTTGCGTTGCCTACACCAGTATCTGATGTGCCAGCGCCGGAACGATTTGTGGCAGGGGCTTCGGGCTTTGGTTCTTCCTTCGGTTTACGCGGCCAGAGCCCAACCTTGATTGCCTCAGCCATCGTATAGACAAAAGCATTTTCGCTGATGGTGATAGAGGGTGGCGGATCGCCAGGTCCCCATACCAATTCGCCCTGTTTGTATATGAAAACATTTCCATCAATACCCTGGCGTATGCACTGAATCAGCGGCCCATTATCCAGAAGCATGGAAAGCTTAGGAGCTCGGCGGAATTCATTGCGAAGTTCCTGAGTAGTGAGAAATCCTTTGGTTTTTAGCGGTGTCTGATCACGAACAAACCCCGGCGCATCTGGCTGATCTCCTGCTTCGAGAAGTTTCTTCTGATCGCGGAGCGCTCTGCGAATATGAACCTGACCATTTCCGGGATCACTGGAAACATTCGCCAGTTCAATGGCAGTATGACCAAGCTGCACATTACCGCCGCCAACAGCAATGTGGCTCGGATAGAAAAGATGGCGGTAGGATTGCATGATGGCTTGAGCGATGCGGAAATCAGCCTTGCCGAACTCCTCATTGACCGTGCGTTGCTGATGTTCGGCAAGCTCGCGCATTCGATCAGGCTTTTTCAACTCATTGAGCGCGAGCTTTCGACGAACGGCTTGCTTCATATCATCGCGATAGCGCTCATCGGCAACTACAAAAACAAGATTGTTTTGATAGCTGCGAAGTTCTTCTTTTGTTCCTTTCCTCTGAAATATGCGAACGATATCCGCTGGAAGAGACGATGGTTCGTCAGAAACCGCGAACGCATCATATCCGAGCAAAACAAGGTATGGGCGGCCATCACCGATGTCGTCAGGCACTTCGTATGGGGCTGAGGCAAAAGGAATCAACTCAAGATTCTGTCCACGTCCATCAAATAACTCACGGAGCATTTCGTTCAATGTGCTACGCACTTGATCCGCATCGATGTTATTCATCGCCTTGCGGATCATCTGTGTAAGGTTGGCCTCGACACGGAAGCGGAGCGGTGCGCCCGGTCGATCATCAAGATATAACGATTCTTCCACGAATCGTTTGCGAGCAACCTCAACAAAACTTGGTTCAATCAATGGACAACAGACGGAGTACCGAAGTTGATCGGGCTTTATTCCTTGAGCGGAATCACCGTATGCCAATGTGTGCAAGAAAATTGTTCCCGCGACATAACTCGTTACAGGAGGCTGGCCGGCAAAATTCTCGGCATCAAGGCGTTGGGCGATGGCGGGGTCTTTGCCGGGCACGGCTGCGACATCCGTTGCGAGTGCTGTCGTATAGGCACCTTGGCCGAGCCGAGTTGTAACTTCATCACGAATTGGCCCATAAGTAAGGTTGATGTGATGCGGATGAATCGCGTGAGCGTCCGCCGGTTTTGCTTCCCACAAATGTCGCACGGTACGCGACAGCAAGCGAAGCATACCCCGCGTCCGTTGGAATGTAGAAAGGCTACTCGTCTTCTCGATTAGCGTGTTGAGGGTTTCAGGGTGGAACGGATAGCCGCGGCGAAATTGCTCTCGCGTTTCTGGGCTGAACGCTTCTGGTGGCATCGACTCCTTATTTCGATCCCATATTGCAAAATAGGAAGAGATAGCAGAATCAGCTGCATTTAGGTCCACATGCTCGAATAAACGGCGACGAAGCACTTCGACCGTCTCGTCTTCTTCTGTTGGATTCAGTTGTGTGGATTTTCGAGCAACGATTTGTTCCGCTTCCTCAAAAGCTTTGAGCGCGAGCTGGTGCTCGGCTTTGTAAGCATCCTTGGCTTCTTTATCTTCTGATTTCACTGCCAAAGTGAAAACCAGAGCAACATGTGGGGTCGCTGATACAGCCTTAATTAAGCTTTGAATAAACGCCGAAAACTGTTCCGCGGCATTCGGAAAAACCCGGGCGACCTTTCGCAAATAAACGGAAATCTCATCGATAACGATGAGCGTAGGCTCACCCCCAAAAAGCTCAATGATTGTACGGTCACCAGGTGCGGTGTGTGTTTCGTCACTATTTCTAACTCTCTCAAATCCTGCGCGACCTGCCAAACGATATGCCATCTCACCCCAAAGACTTCGCGCGCACAGGCCATCTTCCAGCGTCAGACCATTAGCGGGATCAGAAGTTTCGCCGTCCAATGCGGCGATCCGTACATTTCCCTTGGGGAGTAGCTTTGGGTCCAGGAATTCGGAAATATTGGTTACACCCTTCATCCCTCGAACTGCATGAATTAAAGCAATTAAGCTGTGTGTCTTACCACCACCATATTGAGTGTCGAGACGAATAACGGAGTTCATTTCTCCACCGGCGCCGCTCAGCCGACGACACACGGTTTCCAGAAGTGCACGAAGACCACGAGTCGGATAGGTATTTCTAAAGAAAACAGAAGGTTCGCTATATTCCTTAATTTTTGAAGAGACAGAAGTGGCGGCAGTGAGATCGGCGGCGAATTCTTCGTCGCGTAAACGGCCGTGGAGCACATCTTCCCGCGGTCGGCATAAGTCGAAGACGGTCCGCATAGGAGCATTGCCTTTTCAGTTAATGTAATCCACGAGTGGTCACGACGGCACGGATAGATTACCTGTAAGCCTACTCGCATCAAAGTGCTCGACGGGACGATTTTCCTGACGGAAATCGACCGAGCCGATAGTCCCGCGAGGCACTTCTTATTCTTTTCTAATTGGTTCACGCAGAAGACGAAATAGATTTCCAATATTTAGCAGTAGTTCGATCACGTCGTTTTCGGTTAATTGGATTTGATAGTAGGGTTGCCAAAAAGCCCGCGTCTCGGCGATCAGATCTAACGTGATCCAATTCGGAAGAGTTGAACAGCGATCTAATTTCGATTTCTGCATGGATGTATCATGCCGCCTTTCGAATTCGTGTGCATTCAAAACAGGGATGCCTTCCGACGCGGCAATAAGTGCAAATCGCTGAATCCAGGGTAATAACGAACTGTGCCTGGTTGCTAAAGCTTTGAAAAGCTTTGTCTTCCAGGCACAGAGCCTTTTTATCCATAAAAGCGGGAATTGCGACATCAAATTCGATGGTTTTGGTTCTCATATCAACTTCCAGCCGTGAGATGAGCGTCGTCAATAATGAACGAAGTGTCGGTGCGGGAAGCTTCTTGATGGTGCTGGCGATCTTGGTCAGGTTGACGATCATGTCATCAGCGACAACATCAGCGGTGCGATCATCAGATTTTTTTAAGTGCCGTGCCTGGTCAATTTGCTCAACCACGGTGGTGAGCTCGGCTTCAAGTTGCTGGAGCTTGGATTTGGCGGCATCCTTGCCGACGCTGCCCAGCGAATCGATGACCAACTCGATCTGCTGACTGATTTTTAGTTTCTCTTTTTCCAGTTTGGCCAGATCGGTTTTGCTGCTCTCCTTCTGTTTCCGTTGCACTTCGATTTGGTGGACCAATCGAGATTTTAAATCTGGGGTGGAGAGCAGCATGTCCCGCAATATATTCAAGACTGTCGTTTCCAATTGATCGGCGGGAATCAGACGTCGCATGGTCTTGTCCCGTTTCGGTGTGGTGAATCCGCGATGGATCGCATAGTAACGGGCCTTGGGAGTGCCGACAGTGCGACCCGTCAGCGGATGACCATCCGTGCTTTTTAGAATCCCTTTCAGAAAATAACTGCTGTCAATGTGACGGTCCTTGCTGGCAGGTTTTTTGGTTCGAGAAGGCTCCTGTTTTTTGAGTTGTTCCTTCAGCCACATAACCGCCCTCTCGCGAAGATCGCCCAGATAATCTTTGAGCATGGGGTGCTCAACTTCAATCCATTCCTCACGGGGCCTGATTTGTTGCTTCGGCTGCTTACGATTGGCCAATGACTTCCGATCAGTCATAGAAGGCATGGGTGAGTTTTTGGAGCGGCGATTATAGATGCCTTGGGAATATCGGTTGGCAATACCGATGCCTGTGTAAACAGGATTTTCCAGAATATGGTTGATCGAGCTGACAGACCATGGCTTGCCATTGCCAGAACGGATTCCCATGTCATCCAGTTCCCGTGCGATTCGGAATCCTGCCCATCCGTCAATTAATCTGCGGCGGAACATGTGACGAACCGCTTCGATCCGCTCAGGAGCACCAGGAATCAAAACCACTTTTTCATTCGACTGCATTCGATAATGCATGGCTTTGTTCTTTCCCCGCTCCGATTCGAACGTGGTCAGAACTTCCCCAGTTTCAAAGTGCAATTTCTGCTGAGTGCCATCAGATAAATTACGAATGATGTGCAGGGGCGTGTTGTCCAGTGAGACCATTAATCGGTCTATGCCATAGGGGATATAAAGACTGTGAGCGATTCGGCCCTGCTCCAAGCTGCTCATCAAACCCCGCGTCACCGCGAAGCTTAAGGATTTCGCCATCTGCTGGGCGGCATAAAAACCAAGAGACTTAAAGACGCTGCCTTGATCTCCTTCAGGAAGCCGATCAGTAACGTAAATCACGTCAATGCCAGCGGCATTCAGGTCATATTCAAGCTTGGCTCCATGCTCAGCTCCACTGCGAGTAAATCGGCTCAGGTCCTGAACCAGCAGAATATCAAAATCGTCTGACTTCTTTTTACGCTCGATGATCTGCTCAATATCGGTGCGAGCCCCAGGAACTGAGCCCGTCACTCCATCAAGTGTAATACTATCTGTATAGATCATCCCATTTTCATCACCAAAGGCTCGCAGCAACTTCAATTGATCTGGAATGCTGGTGTCAGCTTGCTGATTAGTCGAGCAACGGGCCAAAGAGAGATATTTTCTGCCCGTATATGAACTTTTTTCCTTCATGGTTAACTTTCCTAGAGCTCTTCCAAGTGCTGGCGGATCGTTTCCGTCAGGAAGACATCGAGAGCTTCTATATATTGACGCTGTTCTTCAGGCGTCTGTTGCCGAACGGCAACAGCGATGTTGAGTGATCTGCGACGGGGCGGCATCGACCGCCTTGGAGCAGAATCTCTCGACTTCACAGCGTCCTCTTTCATTGCTATTCGCGCCGATTCCTTTGATGTTTTGCTCATCACATTCCTCATCTTCTTTTAGCGGATATAAAACTTCTGACTGCCTCCGCTGATATTGGTGCCATCAGGGCATTCGCCGGTGTTTTGAACATGGTCTTTCACAAGCGATTTGAGGACGTGGGTCTCAATCTTCAGAGCATCAGGAAGATTATCGCGACACCATGCAATGAGCTTTTGCTCATCTGCTACATCCAGCTTGCGAGACTCCGTGCGAAAACCAACGGTGCCACCAGGAAGTTTGACGCACTTACGACGACTTCCATCGATCTCTGATTTGGCCCATCGCTCAAGCTGAATGCCATAATGAAAAAGAAAGAACTGCTCTTCATTTTGGGCGCGCTTGCATTCGGCTTCGGCCCATTCTTTGACATGCTGGGCGTAATTACGGGCTTCGATGATTTTCCGCACCACCCAATTCGCGCTGGTCGGATCATCAACGCTGAAGGTTTCGGGCAGAGTGCATTCTGCGGAAACAGTGGAAAGGTCTGTGCTGGCGTTGGGGTTGGGGCGGGGGCTGGGATGCGTCATGACTTTGCTCCCTCTTGCTCAATAATTTCAATGGCAGCATCCACACCCGCGGCGATCATCTTTGTGGCGATCCGAGAGCCCTTCTGTTTGAAAAGACGTTCCACGTCGGTAGCGGTCAGATTGGGATAGACATCTATAATGTCGCTGAAGTTGAGCATCACACTCAACGCTGAGATGCGTTTGGCACTCGTGAATGGATTCGGCACATCGGAATGGTTCATGACAAACCTCCATTTCCATTGAATAGTTGCAATGCTGCCGTGACACCCGCAGAAACCATGTGCCCAGCGATAGCTTCAGCATGCTGCTGCATTAATTGACGAAGGACTTTGTCATTATGCTGAGGGCAGAGCGGGCGGATCAGATCGAGATAGAGCGTCACCATCAGACCTGCACACACATCTTCTGGTTCGCAGCGGTGTTTCTTATTCATGGGTGTCTCCTTCCGTTTGGGGATCAGTTGTTTCAGCGGGCAAAAAATCATCCCACTGTCGTCGGTGGGCGTGATCCAGAGCCAGGAGCGGCACCCATGATAAAAATAGAATTTGCCTACGGATTGCCAGACGGGTTTCAGGACTCATGGCCGCGCCATCTAAAAGCGCGCTTAGTCGGTCATTGCGGCGAGCGATATTGACCGCCAACTCCGGCTCGCGTTCCATAAGCGGTGAAACCACATTGGCATATCGCTCTCGTTTGATTGCCGCGTTGATAGAAATAAAATCTTCTTCGCTCACGATGCTATCTGATCGTTTGGTGGGCTGATTCATAGAGAAAATCCTTTCATCGAAGATTGGGCCAGGTGGCGAAGATCGCGTCGTCGAGTTTGCGACAGGGAACAATCTCGACACCGTTGCCACTGGGAAGTTGCGATACCGCCGACGGAGGGCAGAGAATTTTCAGAGGTAAATCGATCTCACCACTATTGATGGAGTTAGATAAATCATTCAGCAATACAGCGGGTACTTCGCGGACATTGCGACAGAGATCGATCTCACCAATATGGAGCTGACGCTCGGGAATAGGTTGCTGGATATAAGAAGCGGCCAAGGCCAGAGACAATGGAAGACCGAGTACCGAACGATATTGCCGTTCACCAGGGACTCGACATTGAATGGATAGATCAAAGTCGGCCAGCTCAAAGCCGGGCACTTGGCACAGACCCGATACATATTGCTCGATTTCCTTCCGTGGCAGACCAGGTGCAGTGACTTTCGCCGGCGCGCCAGGTTTCGGCAGTGTGACCGCACCCTGAACTTCCGTCAGTCCCGCGCCGGGCAAATAGCCACGAGCAACAGCGGTCAAGGTTTCAGCGTGGGGAGAGGGACGTAATTTGAGCAGAATTGGATCAATCTCAAGCTGCATGGGCCGGGCGGTTTCGGGGCCGAACCGATTCTTCAACACAGAAACAATCCGACGGTTGTACGCCTTGCGAATCAGAATGGAGCAATCGACGGAATGTTCTAATGCTTTAGGCCCGGCAATCTCACCACGTTTGGTGATGTGACAGATGGCGATGACCAGAATCTTCGATGCTCGCGCCAGTGCGAAGAATTGGATCAGAGCTTGATAGGCATCAAAATTATTCGCTGAAAGTCCCGGCCCTTGGATCGAGTCGAGCACGATCATTTTCACGCCGTGGTACGGACCATGGGGATTAAGCACTTGCGATGCAAAGAAATTGGGTAGCATCTGTACGTCATGAATGCCGGTTTCGACGTGAATGTTCGATAGTGCAGACCGTACTTTCGACGGCGGGAGATCAGATGCCATGGTCAGCATCGCGGAACGGACCCGTTCTGGCGTCTCTTCAGTGAGGATTTGCAGAGCAGGGATTCCTTGAACGGCTCGATCCAGTACGAGCTGTCTGGCTTTCGTACTCTTATTCGATCCTGGTGCCCCTGCGATCAGGATGATCTCGCCTTCGACAATTGTTCCGCAGAGATCATTGAAGAATAGATTGTCCGGAAATTCGATGGTCTCATGGCGAACCTGCCGGACATCGATCAGTAGCCGCGATGCTGCTAGTGATGGCGGCGGTGTAATAATTGGCGACGAATCGGTGGCAATAGCAGACCGTTCGCGCACCTTGGGCGCGTGACTCATAGAGCCTCCATTAAAAAATGAGGGCCGCCCTCTTGATGGGTTGCGGCTCAAAATCAAAGAACTAACGTGCTGTAGTCCTCGCTCCTGGCGCGACTGAAGTCAATAACGCTAATCAAAAAAGCAGATGCGAACTTTAGCTCGGTAAATACGAGCGATTATGAGTTCAAGTGCACTTGATGGAGAAGTGTATTTTGTGAAATTCAGAACGCCCCGCGTTTGCCGAGTTAGGATTGATATCAAGTGTAGATTTTAAATCTTCGAAGAATTTTCCGTACGTTGATAGCAGCGTTTAAATAAGAGAAGCCCAAGGCTAATCAAGCCCGACCCTTTCGCTATGCAGCGGAGGAACTAAGTTTCCCTTTTTTCGGTAATTGTGGATATTCAATACCGTTGATCGCTTCGACGGCAGTGTCGTCGTAGACGTGATAGTACAGTGCCAAAATTGCACTGTTCTGATGACCCATTAATGCCTGAGCGTACTGGATCGGCGTCTTGTTCCGCGCCAGCATGGAGGCGAAAGTATGCCGCAGGGAATGCAGCTTGAATTTCTCGGCATTGGGCAACTTGCATTCTTTGCAAAGTCGCTTGAGGGCTTTTACGGTGGTGCTTTCATTGAGCGGCGTGGTGCTGTCGGGATTACGTTTCGACGCCGGCGCGTGAAATACACGGTCATCGCTGTGGGGCATGGTCTCTAACGTGGCCCGCAATATCGGGTGAAGCGGAATCCGGCGGACCCTCCCTGTTTTGGTGGTGTCGCCAGAACCGCCGAGTCGGATAACTAGATGACCACCGCCGTCGGCTGGCAACTGCACCATGGACCAGAGAAGATCGCGGACTTCACCGAACCGCAGGCCGGCGTGGGCCATGATGGTGACGATGGGTTTCAGGTGCGGATCGGCAGCATCAATTAATTTCGTGACCTGCTCTGGAGAAAATACGGGTTGTTCATTCGGTGCGGGTTTACTGAGTGTCGCACCCGACACAGGGTTGCTGGGAATAATCTTCGCTTTGTTCACCGCCCACTTAAACATCTGCTTGATGGTGATGGCACGGTCATACGCCGTTTTTTTGCCATAGGCGGCGGTGACAGAGCGGTGCCAATTCCAAAAATCTCCTTCGGTAAATTTCCCGATCTGTTTATTAAAATGTGTGTTGGCCCACGCCACGAACGTGGCCAGCACATATTCATATTTGGTGATTGTCGTCTTGGCCCGCGACATTGATGTCTGATAGGCCAGGTATCTACGGGCGACATCGGTGATGGTGACTTTCGCGGGGGTGGCATGCTCACCAGCGAGAATCCGCTCGCCCAACTCGTGGATGCGGTGGATGGCCAACGCCTCATTTGTGGTACTGAGGGGAACGTTATACCGCTGGCCGTTAAATCCGCACTCGGCATAGAAGGTCTGGCTGGTAATTTCCGCACCAGTAGCTTTGTCGCGATAGACGCGGTGCCCGAACTGAATATTCAACTCGCCGACAGCGATATTTTTTCGCCCGACCAACTTCACCCGAGCACCTCCTCAAGCAGACGTCGGGTGATGAAACGCAGGGGCCGACCGCGAAAAACGGACGACGCGAATTTGCCTTCGCAGACATATCGACGCATCGTCTGCTTGGCGAACTTGGTAATCTCGGCCGCTTCATCAAGGCTGAGAATGGGACCGTATTTCTCGGTGTACAACTCGGCGATTTGTTGCAATTCTTCGGTGGTCAGACGCGGGCCGCCACGGTGGTAATCACTGGGAGGAACGTCGCTATTTGTTGGTGCAGGTCCGCCTGCCCGCAGGGCCGCCTGAGCGGTGAAGTAGGCCTCATCACTATGCTCGGGCATGGAATCCCGCAGATGCGACGGCGGCTGTTTCCGCGCCGCTCCCCGCCTGAGAGTAGCTGTTTCCGTCTGAGGATCATCGTGACATTCTGCAAAAACAACTGGTGGTTTTTTACCTTCCTTTGTTTTGATTGCCGCTCTTGCGGTCTCAACCGCGACGGGCTTTTTCTTTTTTAACATAGGGTCTCCAAAATCTGCCGCAGTACAATTCCGCGGGTGATCCCTATGTCTCGACCTGTGAGCGGGGGTCTTCTGCACCGTTACACGCGACACGCAAAATTTTTCTTCTGGAGGTTGCCGGTAAGATTTAACCTGAAGTGATTGCTCATCTTGCGAGGAAATTGGCGGTGTAATTTCCGTCGCCGGATTGGGATTCTGAAAAGATTTTTGGAAGTGATCGCGGGTTTTTGACCGAGCGAGGCCACCCTGATCGTCGGCGCGGATTAATTCACGGGCCGTCTCCACCGCCGCCGAGGTGCGGAACTTGCCATTGATCCTGGGTTCAGGCCAATCTGTGGGAATAGGAATGCCATCAATGAACCGAACTCGTTCTGCTTTCGGCGGCAGCGATTTTGGTGATGAGCGGAATACATCGGAAGCGTTTTCTGTTTCAATCGCTTCCGATGTATTCCGATATTTCGCCGACGCTCCGTTCCGATATTTCGTGGGCGGATGGTGGACGGGCAGGTTTGGCGAATGATCGCAAGCTCCCGTGTGACAGGGCTTTGCAACTTCTGAACTTTTTCTAACGGAGAGGGCGAGATTCGAACTCGCGAGTGGGTTTAAGCCCACTACAGCATTTCCAGTGCTGCTCCTTCAGCCGCTCGGACACCTCTCCAGATGTTGCAGCGTACCCAATAAGAGCCGAGCAAAGGCGGCGGGTCAAGGGGCGGGAAAAAGTTTGTTGTATGCCACTTGTTACGTGTCACATGCTGGACTTTATTGCTCGTAAACCGCTTGGGTTGACGAGCCACCCACTGGTGAACAATAACCAGGTGACATATCACAAAATTTACATTGCATGCATTTGCGCAATCGCGGCGACGGCGATGGCGGCGGTTTCAATGCGGAGGATCGTGGCGGCTAGAGCGAAGGGATGGATTTGCTCGGAGCGCATCAGCTCCAGTTCCTCGGTGGTCCAGCCGCCTTCGGGGCCGATGAAAAACATCGCATGGGATTGATGCGCAGCGCCGGTGAGTGCTTCGGAAACCGCCCGACCACCGGGGTGCAGACAGAACCCCTGGAAGCTGGATTCGCTGCATCGTTGTACTACTTGTGCGAGGGGTTCCAGAGGCTCGATGCGCATGACAGTATTTCGGCCGCATTGCCGGGCGGATTCCTCGGCGATGCGCTGCCAGCGATCGGTTTTATTGGATGATTCCGGATGCACCACGGATCGGGCCGTGATCAGAGGAATCCAACTGGCGGCGCCAAACTCGCTGAGCTTTTCCACCATCCAGTCGGCCCGATTGCCTTTGGGAACAGCTGATGCGATCGACCATTGCCAGCTTGCGGCCTGAATCGTTCGCGCTTGTTCGATTTCGACAATGATCTGGCGAGGCGTCACTTCGATAATGCGGGCAGAAGCTGCCTGGCCAGCGTCGTCAAAGAGCTCCAGTTCCGCTCCGACTTTGAGTCGCAGAACATCGCGCAGGTAGTGGGTGTTGCGCTGGTCCAGCTCTATTCGGCCGGGCGAAATTTGATGTACGTGTACGCGACGAGGCATTGGGGGGATTATACAGAGTTGCGTTATGATGCAGATGTGAGCGAAGCGCCACAAGAACCACCTGCCGAGCCTAAAACAGACGATCTGCTGGCGCAGCTCGCCGGCGAAGAGGTTGATCGCCTGCTGGCTGAGGCAGACGTGCAGCGAACGCCTGACACCCAACAGCAGGAGCACATCGACGAGCAGGAAGCAGCTGCCTTAACGTCGATGCTGGAAGAATCGACGCAAAAAGAGCTTGAAAAAGTCGAAGAGCAGGCCGCCCAAAAAGAAGCAGAGGCTGAAGAGACCAAGCCAGTAACAGACGAGGAGATCGACGACGCTGCTGTCGAAGCGCTGGTCAATCAAGCACTAGGCGCGGGCGGCGCGGGCGGCGCGCAGCCGGCGACGGTGGATGACGAAGCCGCGAAAATTGCGGCGGCGATGATGCAGGGTAGCGCGGAGACACCTTCTGCACCCTCTGCTGCAGTAACGCCACCTTCTGCAGCAACGACGACTGCTCCGACAGCACCGGCTGCTGCTGCGTCACCGGCTGCTCTGGCAACGCCGCCCGCCTCGGCAGCGCCGGCTGCTACGAGTGCGCCTCCCAAACCACCTCCGGCTCCTGGCAGCGCGCAGGAGGATTTGTCATCGCAGCTGGATGAGCTTTTCGCGGCGCTGACGACCACCAAGGCGGAGAAGCCGGAAGAACCGCCGCCTGAACCCGAGGTCTCCCCGGTAGCAGAGGAAGCAGTGGCGGTGGAAGAAAAAGCCGCGCTCGACGAAGACGCTGCACCGCCGCTCGAAGAGATGATGGTTTCACAGGCGCCATTGCATTGGTGGATGAAACCATTGCAGTGGATCAATGAGCCATTCGGGTTTTTATCTGATTCGGTTAAGGAAAAGCTGGGGTGGATCGGGGTGCAGACGATCGTATTCGCACTCTTAATTTTGGCGTATGTCTGGTGGCTGCGAGGGAAAAAATAATCGCCAATTCCGAGCGAGTATTAGATTCGCTCGGGTGTTCCCGGCACGTAATCCTGGGCGATGGGCATGCGCCGTCCAAAGCCGAAAGCTCTGCTGGTGACCTTCAACCCGGGAGCGGCCTGGCGGCGCTTGTATTCACTGCGGTCGATCATGCGAATCACGCGATTGACAATATTGGCGTCGTAACCTTCGGCAATAATGTCGGCGGCGCTTTTTTCTTCTTCGATATAGCGGTGAATGATCGCATCCAGCAGCGGGTAGGGGGGCAGCGAATCCTGATCGGTCTGATTGGGGCGCAGCTCGGCAGAGGGAATTTTGTCGATCGAAGATTGTGGGATTAGCGCGCGGCCGGCCTGCTGATTGATAAAGCGCGAGAGTTCCCAGACCGTGGTTTTGGGAACATCGGAAATTACCGCCAGACCGCCGCACATATCGCCGTAAAGCGTGCAATAACCGACTGCCAGCTCGGATTTATTTCCGGTGGTCAGTAGCAAATGGTTGTAGCGATTGGAAAAAGCCATCAGGATCACGCCGCGGATGCGCGCCTGGATATTCTGCTCGGTCAGATCATCGCCGAGAGCAGAGGAAGAGGAAGACTGAAGGGTGGAGGATGAAGGATGAAAAATGGGGGCAAGAGTTTTTTCGTAGCAATCATGCACGTCGCCGATGGGGACAATGTGGAATTCGATGCCGAGGTTTTTGGCTAGGTCGCGCGCATCGTTAACGGAATGATCGGAGGAAAATCGCGAGGGCATGGCCACGCCGACCACGCGCGAAGGGCCTAAGGCCTCGACGGCCAGAGCAGCGGTCAGGGCGGAATCGATACCACCGGAAAGGCCCAGGACAACGCTTTTGAAGCGGCACTTTTCGACGTAATCGCGCAGGCCTAGCAGAAGGGCCTGATGGATAGAATGGACCGGATTTGCATACAGAGCCGGGCCGTCCTCGGCCCGAAAAACCGGGCCGGGGACGGCCCGGCTCTCCTCGGAGGGGGGATTATTTAAATCCACCAGCAGAAGGTCTTCTTCGAATGGCTTGGTATGGGCGAGAACGGTTCCTTCGGCATCGAAAGCCATTGAGTTGCCATCGAAAACCAGTTCGTCATTGCCGCCGACCTGGTTGACCACGATCAGGGGTTTGCCAAATCGTTTGGCTTGCGCGCCGAAAAGCTTAACGCGGAATTCCTGCTTGCCAACCACGAAGGGAGACGCGCTGCAATTCAGCAGAATCTGCGCGCCGGCGGCGTCGAGATCGGCGATGGGGTTTTGGTGATAGAGCCTTCGCGGAATGAATCGCTCATCGTTCCAGAGGTCTTCGCAGATCGACACGCCGGCGCTAACGGAGCCGAGCGAGAATATCTGGTTCGCTGCATTCACCGGCCCCGGCTCGAAATAACGCGATTCATCAAAAACGTCGTAGGTGGGCAAAAGTGTTTTGAAATAGCGCGCGTGAATCTGTCCATCGCGCAAGAGGGCGACGCCATTAAAAAGCGAGCGGCCCACAGGATTGGAATTGCGGTCGGCATAGCCAACAAGTACGTCGATGCCAGCTGTTTGCCGGGCGATATCGCTCAGAGCGGCGAGATTGTCATCGATAAAGCGCGGCTTGAGCAGCAAATCCTTGGGCGGGTAGCCGATGATCGAAAGCTCGGGAAAGATCGCCAGCTTGGCGCCTTGTTCACGGGCGCGGCGGGCATAATCAACAATCTTGGCGCTGTTGGCGGCAATCGCGCCGACGGTCGGATTGATTTGCGCAAGGGCAATACGCATGCGAAGGTGATTCTATCCACCCCAAGCCCCTGAGCGAACTCTAATTACGATCCCGCCAGAAGAGCCGGGCCGTCCCCGGCCCGATCCTAAACAGCCGATGAAACCTTCCACTGAATTTGTTCGGTGCAAATTTCCAACTTCTCAATCACAATCGCGCCGCATAGAGTATGGGCACACGCTCGAGAGTTAGCGATGGATAAAAATGCCCCCAAATATTTACGCCCATACCGCGATGCGATTGATCGCGATGGAGCGGCCTTTTCTTCTCTGCTCTGGTCGTGCCCGGCTTCGCAGCATGCGAGGTTTGAAGCGCTCACGCGTCTTTACAACTTTGCGGGAAAATCTCTCATCGACGTTGGTTGCGGCCGCGCGGATTTGCTGGATTATCTGCTGGAGCGAAACTTTTTCCCCAATCATTACGTGGGGATCGAAGCGATCGAGGAATTCGCCTCGGCTGCAGAGCGAAAGCAGCATCGCGATTGCACGATTGTCCGCGCGGATTTTCTGCGTGAGCCCAGGCGATTATTCGTGGGAGCGGATGCCGTCGTATATTGCGGTTCGCTCAATACTTTGTCGGTCGACGAGTTCTACCAGACGCTCGAGCGCGGATTTGATGCTGCAGCCGAAGTGCTGGTATTTAATTTTCTCTGCTCGCCTGCCTTGGCCGCGGCGCAATTTCTCACCTGGCACGACAAAAAGGATGTGCGTAGATTCCTGGAGGAGCGATCGGAGAAAGTTGATGAGATCGATGACTATCGCGATGGCGATTGCACGATGATTGCATGGAAATAATGGGCGAATTTCCCCTAATATATTGATCATGGAATCTGGCCTTATTGATGTTCACTCGCATTTGCTGCCCGGCATAGATGACGGATGCAAGGATGTAATCGAATCGCTCGCCTGTGCCAAAAAGTTAGTCAATGCCGGCTACACCCATAGCTTTTGCACGCCGCACATCTGGCCTAGCCTGCCACGGAATACGCGCCGCGAAATCAGCACCCTGGTTGCTGCGTTGCAAAAGGAAATGGACGAAGCTGGGATTGATCTGAAATTAATTCCTGGTGGCGAGTTGAACATGGGGCCGCATTTGTTGAATGTGGATTTGGCGGGGGAGCCGACATTTGGCATGAAGGATAAGTATGTGCTGATCGACCTGTGGTGTGATCGACTGCCGGGCTATTTTGACGAGATTATTCGCGGATTTCAGCAATTGGATCGCACGGTTATTTTGGCGCATCCCGAGCGCATGCGCGCTGTGCAGGATGAGCCGGAATTAGCGGATCAATTCGCAGAGATGGGGATATTGCTCCAAGGAAATCTGCAATGTTTAGGTGATCCGCTACGTACCAGCACACGACGAACGGGGCAGAAATTCCTTGAGGAAAACAAATATTTCATGCTGGGCATGGACCTGCATAACCTGGCATCGCTGCCGCAGCGCTTGGAGGGTTTGCGGGTTGCGCGTGAAGTGGTTGGTAGTGAGAAGGTGGATGAATTGACCCAGGTCAATCCGCGCAAGTTGATGTAACACGCATAATTCGGATTGTCCTGCCATGTTTAGCCGCCGCGAGGCCGCGGCGGCTAAGAGGTAAGGGGAAAAACCGTGACGGCTTGTCTTAACTCCCTCCCCTTGTACTCAGGGGGAGGGCAGGGGTGGGGGTTTCTTTTTTCATCGTTCCCTGGCCTGAGCGCAGTCGAAGGCATCATTCAGCGTTCAGCGTTTGGCAATGACCCCCACCCTGAGTACAAGGGGAGGAATAAAAGGGTTTTTTCCCTTGGCCCTAAACGCAACGACGGGAAACTAAGAAATCATTGGATTAAGTTTTCAGCGAACCAAGCAACGCATACAACGCCGCCAGCGTGCGCGTGCCCTTAAACAAAGCATCCAGATCAAATTTCTCGTTCGGCGAATGAATCCGATCATCGGGAAGGCCAAAACCCACGAGCAATGTGTCCACTTCGAGGAGCGATTTAAATGTCGACACAATTGGAATTGATCCGCCTTCGCGCATCAGCGTCGGTTTTTCCCCAAACCCAATTTCCATTGCTTTGAGCGCACATTGCACGGCCGGCCCATCCGTCGGCACCAGGGCCGGCGGCGCCGAGCTATGCGCGTGCACCTCCACTTTCACACCCTTCCAACCCTTCTCACTTTTCACACGCTCGATATGCCGCGTGAACGCCTCGGCGATGTTTTTAGGATCCTGATTGGGCACCAATCGCATCGAGACTTTCGCGCTGGCGCTGGAAGGAATAATCGTTTTCGCCCCAGGCCCCTGATAGCCGGAGGTCAGGCCATTGATATCACAGGTGGGGCGAGCCCACTTCCGCTCGATCGTGGAATAACCTGCCTCGCCAAAACCGCTGCTCAGTTTCAGGTCGGCGAAAAATTTCTCGTCATTGAACGGCAGCTTTTTCCATTCGGCGCGCTCGCCAGCGGTGAGCGGGATGACACCATCATAAAAATTCTCGATCATCACCTTGCCGCTCTGATCATGCAGCGTCGCCAGGATTTCACAGAGAATATTGGCAGGATTGGGCACCGCGCCGCCGTACAGGCCAGAATGCAGATCGTGATCTGCCCCCGTGACTTTCACTTCCATATAAACCAGCCCGCGCAAGCCGTAGGTAATCGCCGGAATGCCTCGCGCGAATTGCTGCGTGTCGGAAACCAGGGCGACATCGCATTTGAGCTCGTCTTTGTTGGCAGCGATGAATGGAGCCAGATTTGGCGAGCCGACTTCTTCCTCGCCTTCGATGATAAAGGTGATATTGACTGGAACCCCGCCATGCTTTTGCCACATCGCCAACGCATACATATGTGCCCAGGTTTGGCCCTTATCATCCACCGCCCCGCGCGCGTAAATCGCATCATGGCCGTCAGGCGTTTTGCGCACCGTCGGCTCGAAGGGCGGCGAAACCCAGGGATCGAGCGGTTCCGGCGGCTGCACATCATAATGCCCATAAACGAGCACGGTGGGCCGTCCTGGCTGATGGGTATTTTTCGCAACGACTACCGGATGGCCCGGCGTATCGCGCGCAGTGGCTGCAAAACCAATCGCACTAAGTTTATTCGCCGCCCACTGCGCGCAGCGCCGGCAATCGGCCTTGTGTTCCGGCGAGGTGCTGATCGATGGAATCGCCAGGAATTCTTTCAATGCATTTAGTGAAGCATCGTGGGACTGATCGATATCGCGAAGAACTTGCTCAAGCATAGGCCGGCATTATACGCCATTTTTACGATTGCTTTTATTCGCCAAGCGCCTCATTATCCTGCCATGGCCGAGAAGTATATTTCTGAAATAACCGTGGTTGTCGATCATAAATATGAGGAGCAGCCCAAGCTCAACGAAGCTGTTGAAAAGCTCAAGGGCCTGGGGATGAGCATTACCAACGTGGATGAAAACGATGCGGTCGTCGAAGGCGATATTGATTCGTCGAAACTGGGCGAATTAGAAAAGATGGATTGCGTGGATTATGTGCGGACGGTGTTCTCATATATAGCCGAAGATCAGTAATACCCAATACATCCTTGCGTTAAATTCCCGGCTGCCAGAGATAATAAAATCCCGGTGGCACAATTAAACTCGATCCGGGGACCGAAACATTCAACGAATTGCTCGCCTGCGGATTCGGCATATCCGCGGAGGCATAAATTGATCCACCATAACCATATGGCCGTTTGTACATGATCGCCCGGGCATGCGGGCTGTGCGCCAGTTGCCGGGCCAGCTCGATCGCATCGGGCAACGTGCCGTTTACGTCCGCCAGGTGTAATCGCACCGCATCGGTGCCGGTGAAAACGCGCCCATCGGCCAGGTGCGACATCTCCTGTGGATCATCAATGTGCCGGCGCTCGGCGACGATGGATTTGAACCGGGCGAAATATTCATTCACCATTCCCTGGAGTACGACGCGCTCCTCTTCCGTGCGATGATGGAATGGCGAAGCGAGATCTTTCAGCGGAGCGGATTTAATTGCTTCGGTGGAAATCCCCAGCTTGGCCAGGCCATCCTGCACATCGAAGGTTTCAAATATCACCCCGATGGAGCCGACGATGCTCGTCGATTGCGCGACGATTTTGTCGGCGGCACAGGCAGCGTAATACGCGCCAGAGGCCATGAGGTCCTGCGCATCCGCGACGATGGGTTTTCCCGTGCGCTGCCGGAATTGCATAAGCGATTGATACATGGTGTCGGCGGTGGTCACCGTGCCGCCAGGCGAATTCACTCGCAGCACGATCGCTTTCACCGAAGAATCGTGCTCCGCTGCATCCAATTCCTGCACAAACAGCGAAAGTGGATTCTCCGTCGGCGTCAGCAACCCGCCGCCCTTGGCGTTGATCAGCATCCCTTCGACTTCGATGATCGCAATCTTGTCCGAGGAAAATCCATGCCCCGTCTCAGCGGACATCTCCTGCAGTTTATTGGTGTTTTGCACCGGCGTGATCAGAAAACTCGGAATGCCACACCCCGCCATGGCAAAACATAACGCGAGTACGAATGCGTTTTTCATAGGAGATATGATGCAGCAAGCAGGGACAAGGGACAAGGCGGCAAGGGACAAGGGAAATACAAAATGCAATCCTGCGCTCAATCATCGGCGGTGGTACTTTAGCCAGTGACGCGCCAAGTCGAACCGTGCCACTGGCATTGATCTCTCTATTGGATGCCGAGAGACGAAAAAGGTGAGGACTCTTCATCTTTCAGTGTTCACCGTTCATTTCAACGATTGATGCAGCGCCTGCACATCCTGTTGATACGTCGCCGAATTTCCCGGATCGGCCTGCAAGAGCGAATCAATCTGCGCCACCACGCGCGAAGCGCTATCGCGCTTGCCGTCGGCCAGCAGCGTCTGCGCCAGGGCAATCTGGGCCGACACGTTATTCGGCTGCATCTGCACTAACGTCTGATAGGTCTGAATCGCTCCCTGCTTATCACCCAGGCGAATCAGAATTTGCCCGAGCGTATCACGATAAGCTGGATCATCCGCATGAGCTGCGACCGCCTTTTGGGCGAGAGTGCGCGCTTCATCCAGGTTCTGATTCTGCATCATCAGGTCATACGCCAGGTTGTTTTCTGCCATGGGCAGATTCGGATCGATCTGCAGGGCTTTGCGATACGCGGAAACTGCTGCCGTGCGGTCTCCCAACTTTTCGCACACCCCAGCCATCAGCAGATGCGCTGTATTGGGAGCATCGGCAGAGGCCGCAATAGGTGCGATCACTCGCCGCGCATTAGCAAACCCAGCTGCGTATCCATAACGCACGCCCAGGCCATACCAAGCTCCGCACAAACTTTCGCGCTGTGCCACATCCTCCTGTGGAACCGTCCCTTCCACTTGTGCAATCCAGCTTGCTGCCGCATCGGCGCCATGCACATCGCTGGCTAACTGCAGCCAGAGCGTGCGCCATTGCTTTTGGCTCAATAGCGGCTTAAGAATTTTCGCCGCATCACCCTGCCGATTGTTTAAAATCAGTGCTCGGCAATAATCGCCAATCAAGCTCGCATTCGCATCCGGATTCTTCTGCGCTGCTGTGATATACGGTGACAACTGGTGAACTGCCTGATCCGCCTCCGCCATCTGCATTTGGGCTTCGGCGATGGCGCGGTCGGCTTCCATTGGATTTTCGCTGGCGCGTTGCCGCCACATCTGTGCGGCCAGGAGCATGTCGGACCACTGGCCAGCGGCGGCGTGCGCCATCACGGGCATCTCGGCGGCCTCGGCATCGGTGGGGAATACCTGGGCGCAGCGATTGGCGATTCGCATCGCATCATCCATGTGATGTAACTTCAGAGACGCTTCAAATGCGAGTTTCTGGGCCG
Source organism: Tepidisphaeraceae bacterium (assembly GCA_036490535.1). Taxonomy (GTDB): domain Bacteria; phylum Planctomycetota; class Phycisphaerae; order Tepidisphaerales; family Tepidisphaeraceae; genus DASXDR01. The sequence goes on from DASXDR010000023.1 coordinate 21,055, forward strand.
GCATGAAACGTGGGAATTTTTCGGCACATGCTGTTAATTGGCCTGCGACCTGATCGAGCGTTCCCAGCTGAGCGAGCGCCGCCAGGGTTTGTCGCCCCGCCGCATCCGCTGGATTATGCGATAGTGCTTCGCGCAGGGATCGCTGAGCCAACTTTATGGAGACGTGCGACATCCGCTCGATGTCTGTTTTCAAATCCGCTGAAACGCCGGGATGATTTGCTGCTTCGAGCGCTGCTGGGTCATTGCCCTGGCGGAATTCGAACCCGGCCAATGCTTGCCATTCTGTGGGATCATTGTTCTTTTCGGCATCGCTCTTCAGCAGGCTTTCCGCGGCAGTTGCATTGCCACGATCTTCATCGTAATCCGCAACGAGCAGCGAGCGTTTCTCGGCAGAGAGATTCTTGTGATCCAGCGCTGCAATGGCCCTCTGCGCGCTGGTCGTATCGTTATGAGCTGCGAAAAATTCGGCAGCTTCGACCAGGCTTTGCGGCTCGCTGTTTGGATCGGAAATGATCTGTTGATAAAGCTGCTTTGCTGCGGTTGATTCGCCGCGTTGGCGGAGCAATTCTGCTCGCAGGGCGAGGCCTTCGGCGCCGCCGTTCTGGCCCAGCATTGCCAGTGCCGCATCGCGTTGGCCGGCTGCTGCCTGGAGCAATGCCACCTGCAATCTTTGCTGCGCGTTCAGTGATTTATTTTGTGCCAGTTTGTTCAGATAAGGGGCCGCATCATCAAATTGCCCCTGGCTTTGCATGAGGCGGACGAGTTCCAGGGAGATTGTTGGCGAGTCTGGATCGATCGAGGCTGCGCCTTTGAGTTGTTCGATGGCCTGGGTGGTCTCATTTAAATTTTCCAATGCCCGCGTCAGATACATGCGCGGCAGCAGCATATCCGGCGAAGTTCTGACCAATTCCGTCAACAGAACGACTGCCGCCGCTGAATCACGATCTTTATTTGGCGATCCCAGTAGCCAGCGCGCCTGCGCCAATTGCCAGCGATGTCCCTCATCACCGGTGATCGCGCGCAGCCGATCAATTGAAGTTTGAACAAACGCACGATCCTGCCAAACGCCCGAATTCTCCGGCAAATCCACAATCGCGCCCTGCACGCTCAGGTCATTTGGATTGGCATTCCCCAGCTCGATCCATGTCTTGGTTGCTTCCGTTGAATGATGTGCCTGCAAATATTCCGCTAGCGCCAGTTGCCAGGCTGTCTGTTCGGTCTTTGCTGCTGCGGCCTGCGTGCGCAGGTTCGCTTCTGCTGATTTTGTATCGCCGGCGGCTGCGGTGTCATTGGCCATCGCCAGCGCCAATTCCGGCGTCATCCCATGCAACTTCTCCGCCTGAGCCAACAATTGCTTTTCCATCCCCAAATGCATCGCCTGGCTCACGTTGGCTAATTCAATTAGCGTCGAATCATCCAACACGCGCGGAGAATTCATTACATTCTTTACCACTGCGACAGCCTTGCTCCGCTGTCCTGTGCGCGCCAGCATCGCCACATAAATCGGCAGCGTCTGCGGCTCATCCGGAATCTTCGCCTGAATCTCGCTGACTAACCCCAGAACTTTCTGCGCCACCGCGGGATCATCGCTCGTTTCTGCTGCCTTGGACCACGCCACCACAAGACCAATGGCCGACCCGACATTCTGCGAGCGGTCATATGCTTTCTGCGCTTCATCGATTGCCATCTGATCCCGGCCCGTTGCCGCCAGCAATCGCGCGGTCTGCGTGCGCGGCGCCGACCAAGATGGCTCTGCATCTTCTGCCATTTTCCACTGTGTCAACGCCGGCTCGCTCTCGCCGAGTTCGGCATAAGCGCTACCCAACATATCTCTGATTACTGCATTGTTAGGATCGCGGCTCAGTGCTGACTGAAAGCGCGCAACTCGTTCGCTCGCACCCAGTGCTGGTTGGGCAAATTGCGCCTCAATCGCCTTGACCCACGCCATCGCCACATCATCGTGCGTGCGCGTCTGGAGTGCTGCCATGATTTTGTCCGCATCGGCGCTGCGATTCATCTGATACAGGCTCATCGCGTCATACGCCAGGAGCTGGCTGTCTCCATCTTTCAGCCGTAAATCCTTGAGCCGCGCGATCACCTGTGCAAAATCGCCTGTCTGCCACAAGCGCCGAATGAGCATCCGCTGCATCTCCGGATTGGCGTTTTGATCTGCCGAGCGAGCCAAGAGCGCATTGGATTCATCATACATATGCAGCGAATCCAGCATGCCGCAGAGCTGCTCCACCGCCACCGGGTCCGTCTGCTTCGCCCGCGCTGCGGCCATTAAATGCGTGCGCGAGCTGTCAAAATCTCCGGTCAGCATGTAGGCATATCCCAGCAGCATCTCGAAGCGCGGATCATTCGCATGTACTTTCAAATCTTTTTGCGCTTTGCCAATGATCTTGCCGGCAGGGCGATTGAGCTGGTACATCAATTCATAATCCAGCTGCTGCCCGCGCATATCCGTCGGAGCTAATTCCGTCACTCGATCCGCCACCGCTATTGCATCTTCCAGCCGATGCATGCGATACAACGCGGTCGCCTTAGCGCGCAGCGCCTCGACATCATTTGGATTATTTTTCAGCAATTCATCGCAGAGCGTCACGGCCTCGGCGTCGTAGGCGATATAGGGATTCACATAAATCGCCAGCAGCTCGTGCTTCGCCGTTGTATTCTTCGGATCAATTTCCAATCCGCGCCGGTAATAGCTGATCGCTTCGAGCAGATGTTTTTCGTTGGGGAGTTCGATCCTGCTGCGCACGCGAGCAAAGGTAAAAAGCGTCTCCGGATCGTGCTGATCATTCTGGTTATAGTGGGACAGATCATTCAGCGCCGTGTCGTAATCTCCCGCTTGATACGCCGCCATTCCCGCAGCACGGTCTGCCATTAATTTCACATGCAACTGATGCTGCCGAAATTCGTAGAGTCCCGTCGCCGAGCCCACACCGAGCACTGCCACGGTTAATATAACTGTCAATCTCCGCCGAGTCGTAGGACGCATTTTTCTTTACCTCAATGCTTTCTGCACAATTTGCCAGAACGTCGTGGCGATAATTTTCATATCTCCCCAGAACGTTCGCGTATCCACATATTGAATGTCGTATTTGATCCACTCCTGGAAATCCGCCCCCGGCTGCCGCGTTCGGCAAGTCTGCCACAATCCGGTAATTCCGGGGCGCACGCTCAAGCGCGCTTCCCGCCATGCCGGGCAATATTGATTCTCATGCCGCGGGCTGGGACGGGGTCCCACGACCGACATATCCCCGACGAGCACATTGAAAAATTGCGGCAATTCATCCAGATGAAACTTCCGAAGGATCTTTCCCACCTTGCTCACGCGCGGGTCATCTTCCATGAAAAACTGCGGCCCATCCGCCTGGTTCTTCCGCCGCAATTCTGCTTTGATCTTCTCGGCATCCTTGCGCATCGAGCGGAATTTCACGCAGCCAAATTCTTTTCCGCCCATGGTCTCGCGCCGATGAGAGAAGAAGATCGGCCTGCCATCTTCCAGCCAGACCGCCGCCATGATGAACGGATAGAGCGGCAGCGTCAGCAAAAGTGCAAAGACCGAAAAAGTCAGATCAAACAACCGCTTGGCGGCCTGTCCGAGCGGTGTCACTTCTGGAGGCGTCACATCGGGCCGGAGCGGTGCTTCGATATTGAGCCATTCAATTGGCTCGGTGATCGGACGGTGATCCGGATCATCCCAGATCACCGCCGGACCGATGACGGTGGTCGCACCGTCGAGATACCTGCCAGCCCCCACCCACACAGGGCCGACAAATTTCGCATTCATTTCAATCTGGCATTCCGGATCCTTCCAAACCTGCTCGCTGGTTTGCAGGGTGCGTGCAATGGTGACATCAGGCCTGCGCCAGGCGCGTACCAGATCGCGCATGTAGGTTCCGGTTTGGCGCTCCGATCCGGAATCGTAAACATTCCCTTCAGCCGAGATGGTCATCCGCTGTGTGCGGTGCACGTATTTTCGCAGCCGCCTGCGGGCCGATAGCGCATCGGGCGCGTTTTGCCAGAGCCGGGCGATTTCGCGATCGGTCGTCACTGCCACCCGCATGAACCGAGCGTCGTCGCGCGCATCATACAACCGCTGAAATTTCACGAACCGATCCTGAAAATCCGTCAGCACGCGTTCGCGATAACGCCGCTCGCGCGAATCGTGCAGTCGCACAAAAAGAACCACCGGTTTAATCCACCGCAACGGCTCCAGCAAAGGCGTGAGTCCAAAGATCGCCAGCGAGCGCGGCTCCAATAGCAGGAACATTTCCGCATGCCGCACGATCAGCGAAGGCTCTCCCTGGCGCACTACCTGCACGCCTCGCGCGGCCCAGTAGCGATCATGCAGCTGCGTCGCATCCATTCCCCAGATCGTGCGTGCAACTGGCGGTGCTTTACCTGCTGAAATTGTCCCTGCGACCTGCGTCATAATTTCTCTTCATACTCTTCTTAATCTTCACACGTCATCGCTGTCGTAATCTTTTCCTGGCGTAAACGATGTCGCGACGGCGCCGGCGACTGGTCCATAGGCTTTGCTGCGCGCCGGTCCTTTTTCACGCGTGGCCAGTTCCTGTCCTGGCCGAATGCTTCGCATCGAATAACGGCTGACCGATCGCTCGAAATCGGCTTCCTCTGCGCGGTTGAAGACAATTCCCAGCACGCGTGCTCCCACCATGCGGAGTTGCGACACCGAGCGTTCGACCAGAACGCGCTGCTGGCCGCGCGACACTACAATGATGACTCCATCTGCATGCGCGCCCACTGACGAAGTTTCAATCGATCCCATCACCGGGCCGGTATCAATCAGCACGATGTCATAATTCTTGCGCGCCTCATTCATCACCTTGCGGATCGCGCTCGGCGAGAATGAGCCAGCTGTGTGCATATCGGTATTCCCCGCGGGCAATATCGAAAGGTTTTCAATATCGGTCGCGACGCAGAATTCGCTGGCGCGACCTGCGCTCATGGCCTGCAGAATACCGACCTCGCCATTGACGCCTAACCGCCGCGAGAGCGCGGCTCCGACCAAATCGCAATCAATCAGCAGAGTGCGCGATCCCGATGCGGCGAATGACAATCCGAGAGCCAGCGTGAGACTGGTCTTTCCATCTCCGGGGGCTGCGCTGGTCACTGCGAATAAATTCGAATCCTCCGAATGCATCCGCAGTTGCAGCATCGTTCTCACCTGATGCACGCAATGCGCTGCAATCGATGCCTGCTTTGGATCGCCCAGCAAGTCCGGCAGATTCGGCAGAATGCCCAGCAGATTCATCCCGCCATCGGCATCTTCGGAATAGCGATAGCGCCTATCCATCAATCCCACGAGCATCAGCACGCCAACCGGGCAGGCTCCGCCAAGGAGGAATCCGAGTAATCCGACTTCCTGCCGCCGATCCGTCGCCGGGGTGACCGGCACATCGCCGAAGCTGGTGACCTTAATGCGGCCGGTCAGATTCATTTTCAATTCCGCATCGTATTGGTCCACCAATTTCGTATCCTGATCGACGGTTTCCTTGAGCTGATCGACATCGTTCTGTAAACCCTTGATTTGGATAAATGCATTGCCGACTTTGGCGGCAGCATCGCGCTTCTGGGAATACATTTGTTGAAGCATGTCCACTTGCAATTTGAGTTGATCGATGCTCGCTCCCGCTAATGCCAGCGAGTCGGCACCGTTTGCAGAGGCAATAGGCGACGGCTTGTAGTTGGCCGCATAGGTATTGATTCGCGCCTGTGTCGTCGACAGGTCCGCCTGGGCTTTTCTCACCAGAGGGTGATTTGCTCCATAACCGTTGGCCTGCAATTGAGCGATCTGATCCTGATCGGCTTCCACTTCCTGAAAATACCGCTGCATGATCGGATCAACCGCTGCGATCTGCTGCGCCGTGAAAACCGGCTGTTTCTCGTCGCCCGTTTTCCTGCTCATCATGCTGCGCGGGGCGTTGGCCTGCGCGGCTACGAGAGCCAATTGTTCTTGTTCCAATTGCGATTCGAGGCGCACCACTTCGTCAATCAACGCAGCGTGCAGCGTGCTCAGATCGACGGTGCCATAATCGTGGGCGATCTGAAGGATCTGATCTTCCTTGGCTTTGCGGTCCTGCATGCGCGACTGGCGATCGCGGTCGACCATGTTCATCTTGTCGCGCAATTCTTTGGATTCGACATCGCCATAGATCGACATGTAAGCCTGGATCATCGACTTGACGGCGATCTGGGCGGCGTTGGGGTCGGGATCGGTGAAGGAGACGCGAATCAGGAAGCTGCCATCGACATAGCTGACTTCGAGAGACTTGATGAATTTTTCCATGGCCTTGGGCGAGTTGCCTCGGCCGAGGGCTTGCCATTCATCGCTCTCCATGGCGGCCTGCACGACGCGCTGGCTCATGAGGATATTCGCCTGCGACTGCACATATTCACTGTACATGGGCAGGCCCTGTTCATCGTTATTTCCGCCCAGCGGGCTGGCGAGGATCGGGCGAATTTCGATCATGCCATCGGAGCGATATTCAGGCTTGAGGGCTTTGTATCCGATGCCGCCGCCGACGATGGCGCAAATCGCAGCGAGTGTAACCGCCAGCCACATGCGGCCACGAAGCAATCGTCGAATGCGCTGCCATGGATTGACCTCATTGGCCGCGTCGCCAGCGGGAACATGCGCAGCGGGCGCCATGCCGCCGCCCGCAGCGCTGCGGTTTGTCCATGGCGCCATCGGAGCTGCATTGTTCTTGCGAATGACGGGAGAATTTTCAGGATTCATTTATATTGCCCTCCAGCAATCAGATCACGCAGCATGTTGCTATTGGGCGACATCAGATCGCTGAAAATCGCATCCTGCTGCTGCTGGCTAAGGTTGGGTGGAAACGTCAATTGAATTTGTGCTGCGCCAAAATAGCGGCGCTGATAGTCCTTGGCGGCTTTCCGCAGAGCGTCCATGTCGCGCTCGCATCCGATGCCGGGGACAATCATAAAATTGTAAACGGGAACGACATGCGTTTGGCCGCCGTCGTTGCTGGAGAAGCGATACTCCATGCCATGAATGGGAATGCCATCAATCCGCCAGTCGCGCTTTTGCGCTGAGAGCTGGGTCATGCCGTGCGCGGGGTAACAGATCGGGGGATAGTGGCCGAGCATGTCACGGGAGTCGCGGCACTCTTCGACGAGCAGGCCGCACCATTGGCCCATCTGGGCGGGATTTACGTACATGCGGCTCAGCATCACATTCGGATGGAGCAGCTTCATTGCTGCGGGCGGAATATTCGAATCGCTGCCGACCCAACCCGAAAGCTGGTATGGAATCGCCTGGATTTCCGCCTTGGCCTGGGCGTGGAATGGTTCGACATTCGCGGGCTGCACGCGCCGGAGGGTTTCTCCGTACACACCGGCGAGAATCGCCAGGCAGATTAATGGAGAGAGAATTTGTGAGAATGACAAACGCATGAAATTACTGTTGTGCGAGCGTAAAGCGGGTTACTGGAATCATCGCCCACTTCAACAGACCAATCAGTCCGTAAAGAAGCAGAAATGCGATCGGCAGCATTGCCCAACCTGCGTAATCATGGAATGCATCCGCGACCGGCTTGGAGTAATACCCATACATCCAGGCGGTCGGCAGAATGCGAATCACGTTGCACAAGATCGCTGCTAACGGACTCATCAGCAAAATGAAGGCCCGGACGGAATTTTTTAATGGAAGTGAAAAACAAAACGCAAAAGTCACGAGAATCAGGGCAAAAACCATTCGCAGGCCGTTGCAGGCTTCGGCGATCGCGACAGGAATGCCGTTGACAGTGAGCAAATTGCCGCTGGTGGCCGCGTCTACCCCGAAAGTTTGTAATAGATGTTGCGAGATTGTCGCGGTCCATGCTTGGAGTGGCAGGGCGATATCCTGGCGGATTGTTCCGGGAACAGGCACCAGGAATGCGAGGACCAGTACGGCGGGGAAAAATTTTCCCAGAACTGCCAAGCCAGTTACAGAAACAATGCAGCCCAAAACAATCAGCACCGCACCGAGATGCCAGAGCGATTGGATATTGTGATAGAAGCCGAAAAGCGAAATGCCCCACGCTGCAAGTACCATCAAAGGCCCGGCAATCCGCAGAGTCGGGCGGCAAAAACGTAACCGCGCTCGCCGCACCCAGATCAGGCACAATGCAATCACCGGCACTAGAAATATGTGCGAGTATTCTTCATCATTGGAGGCCAGGTGATAAATGTCGGCCCAGGTGGCCCACGTGGCCAGCACGCCGGCGATTCCCATCAGGCAAGCCCCCAGCAGATGCCATTTACTCCATCGCCACAACGCCGCGTTCATGGCTTCTCCTTACTTGGCGTTACAAAATCATCCACAACCGTTTGATCTTTCTTCACTACGCCGCCGCCTGAGACAATCGAGCGCACAATCACAGCTCCCGCTTCGACGCGCGCCCCGCTCATCACCACGGAATCAAATAATCGCGCTGCGGGATCGACGCTGGCGCCGGTTTCAATCACGTTGAAGCTGGAGCGCCAATCTTCGCTGGTGGTTTCGGCAAGGGATTCGCCTTCGGGGCGATGCAATACTTTGAGCGCCCGGAGATATTCCTCGCGACTGCGCACGGGGTATCCGCTGGGGTTGGTTAGCTTGAGCACGCGCACGTCGTAATCCTGGGCGATGCGCTCGAGTGCCTGTTCTTTCATGTCCACGAAGCCTGACTTGGGGATGAGGCTCAGGACTTCGCGTCGAATCAGCATCAATCCGCTGAGGGTGCCGTCGGCGTGCGAAACCAGCGAGACATCGCCGCCTTTTTCCGCCAGGGATCGGACGATATCCGTCAATTTTCCGGGCACGATTTGCCCAGCGTTGGCGACGAGGAGCAGATCGTCATCGGCGTAATCCGCGGCGATGTCGCGCAGGATTCCGCCGGTGCCGCGATATTCGCCAAAGTCGCGCTCGACGCGCAAACGCAAATGGAAGGGACCTGCAGAGGCAATATCGGGACAGGTGCGGTCGATCATGAGGCGCACGGGCAGGGCGGATAGGCCGCAAAATTGCTGGAGCTCCTCGGTGTGTTTCATCCAGTGCCCGAGCAGCGTGGTGGATTGATCCACCGGCAAATCCATCATCGAGCGATTGATCGATTGCGACAGCAGGCTCGGACGCATCACGCCACCCAGGAGAACGACCGCTTTGAGATTGGTCAGCGGTGAGGTGCGGCCTGCCATTTCGAACACGGGATCCGAGACTTTGACGGGGGCTATTTCGGTTGCCTTGGTGGCGCTGATAGCGGGGACTTCGGCAAAAACGGGTTTCGTTGCGGTTGGCTTATTGAATCGCACGGATAGGCCGCGCAGGGCGGATTTGCTGAGGAGCTTTGCTGCGAAGGGCAAGCCTGAGACGATGTAGCGGTTGAAAAGCTTGGCGGGTTCGCGCGAAAGGCGGTGCGCCCATTCGATGCCGTTTTTCTGCATCCAGATCGGTGCGCGTCGCGCGCCGCCGGCGACGAAGCGGAAACTTTCTCCAACGGCGATCCACCAGGTATTGGGGCAGATGAATCGCAGGCGCGATATCAGATTTTCCTGCTGCGGTGAAGGGAGGCCGACAAATACGATGTCGGGTTGTGCAGCACGGATCGTGCGCAGCAAACGAATCTGCTCGAGTTGATCGGTTACTTTACTGTTGGTGGAAATGTGCCCGGCGATGTGCAGATTGGCGTAGCGCTGTTGCAGGACCTGACAGGCCTGCTCGGTGAACTGATCGCCGACTAGAAAAATTGATCGGCTGCGCGCCATGGCACCGGCGCTCAGGCTGGAAATCAAATCGGCGGCGGCGACTCGTTCGGGGAGCGGGGTCCGCAGCAATCGGCTGGCCCAGACGAGCGGCATTCCGGCGGCCAATGTTAAATCTGCTTCTTCGGCTAGCGCGGCCACGACTACATCCGTCTGACAGCGGCGAAGATGGTCCAGATCGACCATGCCGACGACGCCGCCGACGCTGTTTTCTAATTTATCTAAAATGATTCGAACGCAATCTGCCTCACTGATGGCGTGCAGTTCGACACCAGCCAGCGCAATCGCTCGTGGTTTTGCGCCCATGCCATGTAAGCGAGCTCCTCGCTTAGTGGCATGCAGCTCGGTCAATTCAACGTAGCTAGTCTGTCCCTGCTGACTCATAAATCACCGAAAAGCCCCGCCCTGATCACACGAGGCGCTTCCGCTCATCCCCAATGCGAAGGCCATGCCAGAGGTCGGTGATGGGGGAAAAGGTGTGAAGCGTGAGAAAGTGAGAAGGGTGTAAAAGAAGGGAATAGGTTTGCGAAACGGAGGGCGCCTGCTGGCTACACAAAAAAGTTCACACGGGATTAGTGGCTATGACGGCTGATCATAGCGTTAGGCTGCGGCCACGTCATAGCGCTTGCACCACCAAACGAGAACGTAGAGCGCCCAGACTCTCGACCAATAGAGGCCGGTTGCACTGGCGCAGTAGCGCTGCCAAAGACTTTTCACTGCTTGGGGATTTAGACCTGCTCTTCGTACAGCAGATTCGTCGCAGAGCAGAGTGTTGACCTTGTCAGACAATGCGGATCGCAGCCAGCGTTCGAAGGGCATGACGAAGCCGCTTTTGGGGCGTTCGAATAAATTGCGGTCCAAGCCACGGAGGCCTATGCGGCGGAGGAGTTCTTTGCGGCCGAGCGGGAGGAAGCGGTCCGGGTCTTTCATGCCGAAGGCCGCTTCGGCGACGCCGGAGTCGGTGATGGGGGTGCGCAGCTCCAGCGAGACAGCCATTGAGGTTCCATCGGCATCGCGCAGAAGTCGCTGGCCGAGAAAACAGCGGGTTTCCAGGGCGGATACCTGGCCCAGTCTTCCAAACGGGGCAGATTCTTCAGTTAATTCGTCATATTTTTCCGGCAACATGCCATGCTTTGAAGCGGAGTTACCGCGCTCGGAAATTCCTTTTGCGATCAATTCTTCCTGAAATGTCGGCAGAAACAGTGCGTATGCCATCTGGTACAGGCCGACCATGTCATCGGCTTCCTGCACCATGTTTGGGAGTTTGGCCCAGCGGGTTTGTGCGCCTTTGCCGGCACGGACGGCGGCCATGGCGCGGGCGGCGGAGACTTTTACGCCGTCTGGCACCCAACTGGTCTGTTGCGACAGATATTGCATGCGCGGGAGTTGTCGAAAAGATTCGTATCCGCCAAAAAGTTCATCACCCCCGCAACCCGCCAGCGCGACTTTCATGCCTGCTTCGCGTACAGCGCGAGCGATGCAATAGGAATTAATTCCATCAAATGAGGGCTGATCCAGCGAAGAAAGCGAATCTTCCAGTTGCGCAAGAAATCGCGCTTCGGTCATGACGACTTCGTGATGTTCCGAGCCGATGGCCTTGGCGAGATTGCGCGCGTGGACTGCTTCGTTATATTGGGATTCTTCGAATGCGAGCGTGAAGGTGCGGACATCACCGGTGGTGCGCTTGGCGAGATTGGCGACGGCACTGGAGTCGATTCCGCCGGAGAGGAAAACGCCGACGGGGACATCGCTGCACATATGCGTGCGGACCGAGTCTTCCAGCGCTGCTGCGACATCGAATTCATTGGTGCCGCGGTTAGCGAATTGATCCAGCGACCAATATTTTTTCGCTTCGATTTCTTTTCCTTTGCTATTGAGGACGCGCAGCTCGGCGGGCTGCAGCGATTCAATGCCGCGCACCATGGTTTCTTCGCCGAGCACGAAGCCGTTCCACACCATCGATTCGACGGCGGCGGGATTGAGTTGTGGCTTGTGCAGGAGGCCGCAGGCCAGGATGGCGCGAACTTCCGAGGCGAAGATGAAGGTCCATTCGCCCTGATCCGGATCGGGGTTACGGCAGATATAAAGCGGCTTGATGCCCAGTGGATCGCGCGCGATGGTTAATTGTCGCGCGACCTGATCCCACAGCGCAAAGGCAAACATGCCGCGCAGTTTGTTGATCTCCTGGTTTCCCCGGAGCGTGAGCCATTTGAGCAGGACTTCGGTATCGCCTGTGGAAGTGAAGCTGACTCCCTCTTTTTGCAGGCGCGTGCGCAGCTCCTGGTAATTGTAAATCTCACCATTGAAGACAATGGTCTTGCCGTCTGCGTTGTCCACCATGGGCTGGCTGGCGCTGGTGCTTAGATCGAGAATGGAAAGTCGTCTGTGAGCGAGCAAGCATCCGTTGCCCTCTGCATCACGCGGAGAGGTCCAGATGCCTGCTCCATCGGGGCCACGATGCGCCATCGCATCGGCCATGCTCTGCAGAGCATAACGGTTGGGGTCGCTAACTCTGCCAATAATCCCTGCTATTCCACACATGTTGGAATAAGCAGTAATGCAAGATACGGACCAGTGCGCTTTAATTCGGTAAAGGCGTGTAAAGCTGGGGATCCGGTATATCAAATCCGATTTCCACTTGTGGTGCCACACGCGGCGCGAGAAAGAAATCCGCCAACGTGGCCGAGAAGCCAAGCAGCACGACGTAAATATTGGCGTACACAAATCCGAACCACACCGTGTACATCGCGATCATGATCCCGGTGATCGTGGCAGCGGCGATCATTAGTGGCCTGGCTTCGAATTCATTCTGGGCGCGCTTCAAAGCGCGGCTCAGATGTGAACCCAGGACGATTGGGATAAGCAGGAAAACAAAGAGAGTCACCCAGCCGTACGTCAGCACCATTAGCAGATATGCATTGTCGACGCTGGCCAGTTGGAGTTGATCTTCGCTGAGTGACACGCCATATCCGAACCACCCCGCCACCTTGGCCATCGTCCAGCCGCGATGCACGATCAATTCGCGAATCCACAGGCTCTCGGCGAAAATGTCGCTGGATGGCGGACGTGGCGGCATCTTTTCAGATAACACGATGGATGTATATATGGCAATTACCGTAATCCCCACTAATGCCATCGGCATGAGCATTCGCCGCGAGAATCTCACATATTTCAGGAACAGATACACGGCCGCGATGGCGACTACGCCAAAATAGGCTGTGAAGCTGATGGCTGTCACCAGCAGGAAGAATGCACAAGCCCATCCCGCTTTGACATACCATTTAGACATTCCGATCTCGCTCGTCAGGGCAAGTACAGGAATCATCCCGATGAACATCAACATCACATTGCCCAGATCAATCGGATGTCCAAACGCCAGCATCGCGCGCATGAATCCAAAGCGATGATAAACCAGCCCGTTGGCACCCTCCCATAAACCCCATCCCTGCAGATGACGCGAGATAAAGTAGGGGATGAAGCGGAATTCAATCAGGCCGAAGACGGCTAATCCCAGTAAAGAATAGCATAGAAGCTGTACACAGATGGCGCGGGCTTTTTCGGATGTAAATGCAAGGCGGGCAAGGAAATAGGGTGCTAGCCATTCCATGAGTTGCGTATCAAAACGATTGGCTGCGAAGTGTAAGTCTGATGTTACTGCTGTACTTGTTGCGACAGCGATAGGAAACAAAACCATTACTGCATCGAGTAGCCCCAGGCGGATGCGCGGGAAGCGCCTGCCACTTAGAAGAGAACCAACCAGGACTCCATAGATCGCAGCATGTGGGGGGGAGATGTGAGGCCAATACGCAATCGGGATCTGGTCAACTGCAGAGAAGAGAAGTTGGCAAGGGAAATAGACGCAGACAAATCCAATCTCCAGTCCGCTCATGGCAGCGATGAGGCCGCCGGTGAGAAATGCGAGAAAGATTACGATCAGGCTCATTCAATGGGAATGTACGAAAGGCCTTGGCCTGCGCGAACGGGCAAATTCATCCGCAATCTGAGCGAGTTGGCGATGCGCAACATCTGTAGCCTTATGCATCGTGTCGCGTGACATGTGACATGCGCAACGATTTCGGATTCAAAAACAAACTCAGCCGTGCAATATGGTTCAGAGCGGCTCTGGCACAATCATTGCTCATCCGTTCCACGAACTCGTGGGTAAAAAAGAACAAGCGAAGGACATATCTAAAAAGTCCTGAAATTTGATCAGCCCGTGCGAGCACAATTCAAAAGTGGTGATCTTAACGGTCACGTGGATTGTGAAAATAGTAAAAGCAACTGAATCGCGAATAGATCCGGCCGTTAGCGTCAGTAGTCCGCGTTTTGTATTCCGCGGCCGCTAGGTTGGCAGGATTCGCAGATTCGGAAATCTAAAAACACCCCCTGCAAAGTCTGGGGGAATTTGTATGGAGGTCCTCATGTCCAAGAAACTCATTCAACTTTCCGCCGCCGCATTACTCGCCCTCGGAATGGCAGTCGGCAGCGCAAGTGCCTACACCGAAGAACTCGTCAGCCCCACTGGCGCGGACTCGGGCTGGGCGGCTACTTATAACGATGCGCTGACTCCTCAGCTCAATCTGGTGTACAAAGGCATCGTTGGCAGTGATTTCTTCATCGAGAAGGATGCGACGTTCAATTCCAACGATATGGGCGGTCTGGAAATCACCTTCACCAAGACCAGCAGCACTGCTGATACGCTGGTGATCAATGATGAATCGATCATCAATAACAGCGGCACGGACTGGAGCGGATTTAATTTTGAGCTAGGCACGGGCAGCACCGGTGGCACGCCGGGCTTTGCCTTTGCGAACACGTCCGGCAGCAGCATCGGAACGGGCGCGAATGATTTTGATATCAGCCCGTTCACGAGCTTTGCATTCTCGAGCAATAACACCATTCTCTCCATGACCGGCGGCACGATTGCCAATGGCGCGGTCTGGATGCCTGGCGCTACCTCGCAATCTGGCCTGGCGATTGTGGCCAGCGGCGATGGTGAAAGCTCATTCGTATTGAAAGAAATTCCCAATGCCATTCCGCTTCCAGCAGCGGCGTGGACGGGATTGAGCACTCTGATTGGCCTTGGTTTGGTCGGTGTTGCCAAGAACGCCCGCAAGCTCCTGGCCTAAACGATCCCTGCTGATCTGACGCGGGGGGTCGGACGTATGTCCGATCCCTCGCGTTCTTTTTTTTTTCGATTTTGCTGGTGAATGAAAGGGGATCGGACCGAGGACGGTGCGGCTCTGCTACGAAATAAAATTGATGTGATGATTAAACGCCGCGCGCCAAAAAACCGCCATCTATGATCAGGGTTTCACCCGTGACATATGAAGCGCTGGGGGAGATGAGATAGAGGGCGGCGCCGACCATTTCGTCGGCGGAGCCGAAGCGGGCGAGAGGGGTGTGGGCTTTGAGCCAATCGCCGCGCGGGGTGCCTTCGATGAGTTTGCGATTTAAGTCGGTCGGAATGACCCCGGGCGCGATGGCGTTGACGCGGATGCCGAGGGTTGCCCACTCGTTGGCGAGGCCGCGCACCAGGCCAAGCATGCCAGATTTGGAGGCAGCGTACGCCAAAACTTCCGAGAGGGAGATAAAGCTGTTGAGCGAAGCGATGAAAATGATCGAGCCGGTCTGATTTTTATTGTCGCGGGGCTGATCTTTCATGACGCGGGCGGCTTCCTGGGCGACGATGAAGCTGCCAGTAAGATTAGTGTTGACGATGCGTGAGAATTCTTCGGGGGGCATTTCCAGCGAAGGTTGTTTTTTGATCACGCCGGCAGCGTGGATGACGGCGTCGAGTCGGCCAAAGATTTTAACGGTTTGCTCGACGGCGGCGCGGACGGAGGATTGGGAAGTTACATCCAGCTGCGTGGCAGCGTGACCGGGGCCAAGCTCCTTGGCCATTGCTACGACTTTGTCGGGGTTGGTGGAGCCAGCCACGACTTTTGCGCCGGCCTGGGCGAGGCCGAGGGCGATAGCGCGGCCGATGCCGCTGGTGCCGCCGGTGACGAGAACGGATTTGTTGGTGATATCGAAACCTGCGTAAGACATGATCTAATTAAACCATGAAGGCGCGGAGACACAAAGATTCCAGTGAAAAATATCTTCGCGGCTTGGTGGTTCCTTTCCTTATTACCTATGCAATAGATTGAAGAGAATTCCTATCGAATTTAATTTTTGCTTCAGCGGCCAATTTTTCGAATTCCTCGATTTCGGCGAGGGTGAAGAGAAGGCCGTTGTGCTTTTTGCTTTGCTCGGCGGCTTTGGCTTCGGGTTGGCCGGGGAGCATGACTTTTTCGTTGCCGTGGCTGAGGACGTCGTCGATGACGGCTTTGACGTTTTGGGTTTGGGTGCGGTGCTGGGCAAAGTTGTTGCCGGACAATGCTTCGGGGTGGATACATTGGAAAAAGAAACTCGGCGTGTGTTTTTCATCTTTGGGGCCTTGGGTCCAGCGGCTGCGTAATGTTGGCAGCGATCCGCCGATGTAGGCGCCGAGGAGCTCGTCAATGAGGGCGAGGCCGTAGCCTTTGTGTTGGCCGAAGGTCATGAGCGATTTTACTTTTGCCGGGTCGCAGGTTTCGTTGCCGTTTTCGTCGACGCCGCAGCCCTGGGGAAGAGATTTACCTTCGCGAAGAAATTGCTGCACGCGGCCCATGGCGACGGTGCTGGTGGCCCAGTCGATGCAGATAGGAAAGCCAATCGCTTCGGTGGTGGGGAAGGCCCATGAGTGGGGGTTGGTGCCGAGCGTGGGATATTTGCCGCCGAAGGGGACAACTTCGGCTAACCCCGCGGTGCAGGCAGTGTAGGCGAGGTAGCCTCTGTTGGCAGCATCGATGACGTAACCGCCACCCCAGAGGTAGTGGAAGGCGTTATCGACGGCGACGGCGCCGATGCCGAATTCGTCGGCGAGTTTCATACAGCGATCCATCGCTTCGAGTGCGACTGCCTGGCCGAGCTTGCGATTGCAGTTCCATTTTTCAATGACTTTGAATCTGGTGGGGAGCTTTTCGATTTTGGCATTGGGTACGCATCCGCCGGCTTGGCCTAGAACCTCGTCGAGATGCAGGGCCTTGATGGCGTTATGTGTTTTGATGCCGTGCCAGGCGGCCATGGAGGCGACTTTGGCGGCGGCGGCGGATTCTTCGGCGCCATAACCGCGATGGCGATAGACGGCAGAAACAATCTCATCGTGAAGGGAAACGGGAAGGATATAGGTCGTTGGCATAGGGCCAAACAATTTAGCGAGTGCGGCGCGAAGATGCGAATGAGAACGATGTGGCGGGACTTGTGAATTTCGGGCGTTTTTTTATGGATTCGCGCGTGGGGGTGGAGATTCTGGCGCAGGAAAACAGTGGCACTAAAGTGCCACTGCCGGTTTTGAAATTTCAAGATGATAATCAGGCGATGGATTTACGGCGACGGATGGCAAGGGGGGCCAGGATCGACAAAAGGCCGATGCCCATGGTGGCGGCGGCGGGGAGGGGAACTGAGGAAGCGGGGGAAAGAGTGCCGCGGAAAAATGGGCCATCGATGTCGCCCTGAGCGGAGAACGTGAATTGGGTGACGCCGGGATAGATATCAAAGCCAGGACCGCTGGTTTGTGTAGCGACGCCGTTGGTAAGAGACGGGCCGTAGGCGTATGTTCCATCAGTAATGTATTCACCGTCAGCAGTGAGGGTGCCACTCGAGACAACATTGGTATCGGTACCGATGAAGAAGGTATAGGTTCCAGAATAAGTTCCGGTGACATCAAAGTATCCGCCGCCTAGGTCAGTGCTGAGCGAGCCGGGTTGCAGGGTGAGATCAAGCTCGAAGTTGTAGGGATCGGGATTGCCGGTAACGGGATCGTAGGTATCGTCGCCGACGATGGAGAAAGTTGCGCCAGTAAAAGTGGGAAGAGTGCTGTAACCCCCCTCGAGATTCACAGGATCAGCGTGGGCTGAGCTTGCCAGAGCCGCAATGGCGAACGCGGAAACAGCGAGAACCATCAAGTTAAACTGGCGAGGCATGGTACAATTCTCCCTTCCAAGGAGTTTTAAATTTAAAGCAATACAACTGTTGTGGAGTATTTATCGGGAGGTAGGCAAAGACAAATTTTGTGAGAACATTTTAGAAAATTCCGTAGTAAAAATAGGAAAGTTGTGACAAGAATAACTTTTGAACGGTTTGTTGTAATGCGATCAGTCGATTTAATTACAAATCAAATGATAACAAAACAGTCAGCTTTGCAGGAAAGAATAGCTCAAGTGGCGCGAGTTATCGGACAAATTAGCCTTGGCAATCACAAGCAGGGCGCCTGAGAATTCGATATAAATAGTTGAGTGAACATCGTTCCGAAAATTCTGGCGACGCTGGCGCTGGTGGCGCTCAATGGTTTTTTTGTCATGGCGGAGTTTTCGGCGGTGGGGGCGAGGGAAGGGAGATTGGAGGAACTGGCTAAGACCAGCGTGCTTTCCAGGCTGGCGCTGCGGGTGAAGAAACAACTGGGATTATTTCTGTCGGCCTGCCAGGTGGGGGTGACACTGGCATCGCTGGGGCTGGGGGCGGTCACGGCGCCGGCGGTGGCGGGGATTCTAGAGCCGGTGCTGCATGCGGTGCGGGTTAGGCAGGATGTGAATGTAATCGCGTTTGTGATTGCGATGGCAATCAGCAGCTCGCTGCACATTGTGATCGGGGAGCAGGTGCCCAAGACGTGGGCGATTAAATTTGCGGATCGAGCGCTGCCGGCAATTGCGCTGCCGTTGATTGCATTTACCTATCTGTTTTATCCAGCGATCTGGTTGCTTTCGTGGGTGACCAATCGGGTTTTGAAATTGGGCGGAATTGAAATTGGGGAAGCCACGGATATGCCGCACTCGGTGGCGGAGCTGCGTGGATTGGTGGAGCAGGCTGTGGAGTCGGGAACCATTGCCACGGGGAGCGAGAAAATTTTGGCTGGGGCATTTGAGCTGGGAGAACTGACGGTGCGGCAGATCATGACACCGCGACCCGAAGTGGATTTCCTGCTCCTCGGTCAGCCGATCGGGCAGGTGCTGGCGCTGGTGCAAAAGACAGCGTATACGCGATTGCCGCTGTGCGATGTAGATATCGATCATGTCGTTGGGATGGTGCACATGAAGGATTTGTTTGTGCATTTGAAATTGGTCCCGGGCAAGCTGAAATTGATGGATGAAAATGGGCAGACGTTTGCCATTCCGACCGGTGCGCCGGGATCGCAGATGCATGTGATCGGGGCGGGGGAAATTGATCTTCGGCAGATCAGGCGCGATGTGCTTTTTGTGCCGGAGCAATTGCCCGTGCCGAAGCTGCTAAGGCAATTTCAGAATTCGCGCATGCATCTGGCGATTGTCGTGGATGAATATGGAGCGACGCAGGGAATTGTCACCATGGAAGATGTGCTGGAGCAGATCGTGGGGGAGATAGAGGATGAATTTGATACGACGGCCGGGGCGCCGCTTTTTGTGGCTGAGGGAGAGAATTTTCGCGCGTCGGGGTTGTCGGCGCTGCATGAGCTGCGCGGAAAATTGGAGTTGGACGACGTGGAATTCGGCGATGCAGCGACAATTTCCGGATTTATCACTCAGCAGCTCGGGCGCTTGCCGCGCTTGGGAGATTCGGTCGATATGGGAAATTATCTGGTGCGGGTTCAGACGATGCAGGGGAATCGGGTGGGAAAGGTGTTGATTTCGAAGCGGGAGAAGAAAGAGGTTTGAAGCAGGATGGATGAGAGGATCATTGCTAGCCGCTGAAGCGGCTAGCCCGCAATAATAGGGAGAGAAGCGTCGGCGCTTACTGGTAAAGTATCACTGTTGATTTGACAGAATGGATTGGACTAAACCGTCGATATCGGAGCGTTGGGCTTCGACGGTGATGGGAATGCCGAGTTCGCGCAGGGTTTGGCTGGTGATGGGGCCAATGGAAGCGGTTTTGATTTTTTGCAGGTCGGTAGGGGGGCCGAATAATTCGAGGAAATTTTTGGCGGTGCTGCTGCTGGTGAAGGTGATCCAATCAATTTCGCCACTGCGGATTTGCTCGCCAACGCCGGGAGGCAGGGCAGCGGGGCGGCGGGTTTCGTAGATGCTGATGTTGCGGACCAAGGCGCCGGCGGCACGGAGGCGGTCTACGAGAATCGGGCGGCCAATATCAGCGCGGAGCAGGAGGATGCGCTTTTCGCGCATTGGCTCGGCGGCGAGTAATTGATCGGCCAATGCCTCGGCGACAAATTGGTCGGGGCAGAGATCGACACGGCATGCGAGTTCGCGATTAATCGCAGCGGCAGTAGGCGCGCCGATGGCGGCGATTTTGGCCGAGCCGAACAGGCGGATGTCGCGACCAGTAGCGAGCAGGCGATTTTTTACGGCAAGCACGCCATTGATGCTGGTGAAAATGATCCAATCGTGATTGGCTGCTTCGTCGAGGGCGCGATCGACTTCGGACCAGTCACTGGGTTCAGCGATTTCGATGGTGGGGGCTTCGATTACCTCGGCGCCGAGATTTTGCAGGCGTATGGCGAGCTCGCTGGATTGCTGGCGGGTGCGCGTGATGACGATGCGCTGGCCGAAAAGAGGGCGCGATTCGAACCAGTTTAATGTGGAGCGCAATGTGACGACTTTTCCGAAGATGGTGATGGCGGGTGAAGAGATGCCCGCACCGATGACTTTCTGCTCGATGGTTTGCAGCGTGCCGACGACGCATTTCTGGCGCGTCGTCGCAGCCCACTGGACCGTCGCCGCAGGCGTTTGCGGATTCATTCCATGAGCCAAAAGGCGCTGCGCGATTTGCGCGAGATTTCCGACGCCCATGTAGAAAGCAACGCAGGGGAGCTTGGCTAGCGAGGGCCAATCGATATCACTGGATTCATCTTTTTCATGGCCTGTGACGAGAGTGAAAGAAGAATTGAAATCGCGGTGCGTGACTGGAATGCCGGCGTATGCGAGACCGCCGATGGCAGCGGTGATGCCGGGGATGATTTCGAATGGGATGCCGGCATTCACCAATGCTTCCGCTTCTTCGCCGCCGCGACCGAAGACGAAGGGATCGCCGCCTTTCAATCGCGCGACGGTTTTGCCGGCCTTCGCTTTTTCAATCAGCAGGGCGTTGATTTGTTCCTGGGGAAGCGCGTGGACAGGTCCCTTTTTACCGACGTAAATTTTTTCTGCGCGGGGAGCGAGTGCCAGTAATTTCGCCGGAGCGAGATAGTCGTAAATCACGACATCAGCGGCGGCTAATAATTCCGCGCCGCGGAGGGTTAAGAGGCCGGGATCGCCGGGACCCGCGCCGATGAGATAAACGATTCCCATGTAGTTAAGCCAGGTAAGAGAAATCAACTCTATCGATTTCGCGGCCGATGAATCTCACGTACCGCAATTTCAGGGCTATCTAGTTTAAGGAGTGCATTATGGTCGCGATGCTGGAAAATCCAAGCCGTTTGAAACTCGTTCCTGCTGGCAATGAGCGCAGGATGTTCAACCGTCGCGAGGATCATCGTCCCATTGCTGCACATCGGCTCGATCATACCGTCGAAGCGCGCCGTCAGCCGGACTTGTTTATGGACATGCACGATCTTTCGGTTGGGGGCGTGGGGGCGATCAGTGATGTGGCAGTGAATATCGGGGAGCGCATTGCCGTGTTTGTCAGCGGTAATGAGTTTTCCTCTTCCTGGCATATGCAGGGGCGCGTGGTTCGGTGCGTTCAATCCGGCACGGGCTATCGCATTGGCGTGGCTTTTGATGCCATGCCCGCGGCGGCGTAATTATCGCCTGCGACGTTTGGAGCGGATATTGTCGGGAAGAACTTCCAAATCCGCTTTATCTTTGGGCCGCCCGGCGGAGCGTTTGTTAGCTCTGAGGTCACCTAAATTGATAAGTGGTGTTTTGATCCCGTCCCAGTTCACAATTGTACGTCGCTGATAACTCGATTCAAAATCTATCCCGCTAGGACCCGTGAAAATGTCCACGCGCACTGGCTCGCGACCAAGAATAAAAACCATGCCTTGTTTCTGAAACATGCTTGGCTTGACCTTGGCGGCTGAAAAGCCTCCAAAATCCTCAAGGACTTTGGATAAACGCGACGTATTTTCAGTTGAGGTTTCGATCCAGATATCCAAGTCGTCAGTGACGCGGCGATAGCCATAATAGATCACCGCATAACCCCGAGAATCGGATATTTAACCTTTGCCGAGTTTAGAGATTTTAAGAGTTCTCTGAAATCGGGATAGAGGTTTACCTTGGCCATATCCGTAATTGAATTGTCGCAACCGTTCCAACTCGCGAAGTCTGGCGGCGGGAGTGCGCACGAACCAATAATGAGCTTCCGCTCGGTCAGTCTCGCTCATGTTTTGAAAAACGGCTAATCCAGAGCGGTTTTTACGCATCACCTTCATTATGCATCGGGCTATTGAAGCTGAAAACTCATGGAACTGCCATTAGGTTCTGCTACAATTCTTTCCCGTGGCAAATCCGCCGGGAATATCTCTCCGTATAGTGCTGTGGATCGCGCAGGGGCTGCTGGCGTTGCTGGCGGCGGCGTTGATTTTGTGCATGTGGCTGCCGATTGACAATGTGCGCAATTGGCTGGTCGCTCACCTGCATCATTAGTGGGAAATTGCTAAATCCGGAGTTATCTCATAAATAGCAATTGCTCAGAGCTAACTGCTGTTAGTATAATCCCGCTCATCAGGCGAAGGATTTCAATATTTTTTAGATGAAGGAGATTTGATATGGTTGTAACACCACGGCGTCTGCGCGTCTCGAATTTGTCAAAAAAAGCACAACGTAATCGGCAGCATGTTCGAGCGGTGATGGAAGCCGCCGAGCGGCGTATACTCTTGACGAGTTATACCGTCAATCCGGTCTGGACATTCGACAATGGCACTGATGGCGCGGTTCCGCAGGCAGGATTGATCGCCGATAGCTCCGGCAATCTGTACGGCACGACGACCAATGCCAGCGGATCGGGATTTAAAGCGACGGTTTTCGAAATTCCTGCTGGCACAAGCAACTTAACAACTTTGCACACCTTCACCTTCGATAGCGGCAACGGCCAGCCCAATATCAGCCCGCTGGTCTCCGACGGGAACGGCCATCTTTTCGGCACCACTAATGAAGGCGGTGTCAACGGCGAGGGTAGCGTATTCGAAGTGGATATCACCGGGAGTTCTCCTGTGGTAACCACCATCGCCTCTTTTGACCCCAATGATAATGCGGTGGAAAGTGGAATTCAGGGTGCTCTTCCCCTGGGGAAATTAGCCGTCGATGGAAGCGGAAATATTTACGGCGCCACCTACAGCGGGGGCTCTGACGGCGATGGGAGCATCTTCGAGATTCCCGATCCTACTGGCGGCTCGCCAACCATCCACACCCTTGCTTCGTTTGATAACACTGACAACGGAGAATCACCCCAGTTCGGCGTCGTCTATTACAACGGCGCTCTCTACGGCTCTTCCGAGACCGGACCAGCCAACGGGCCGCCGGAAATCTACAAATACGATATTGGAAGCCAGCAGCTTACGGAATATGTTTCCTTTGCCAATGATACAGACGAGGTAGCCGGCGGAAACCTCAATGATGTTATCGTTGATTCCAATGGCAACCTTTTCACCAGCAGCAATGGTGGCGTCCATGTCGGTGAAGAAGGCACGATTTTCGAAATCCCGGCAGGCACGACGACTCACGAAGCATTAGTTACCTTTGATGCGGCAAATGGCGATCCCAACGGCCCCGTCGGCGCCCTGACGATTGGCCCTGACGGCAATATCTATGGCACGACGACCGGCCTTGGGAATACCAGCAATGGTGACATCTTTGAAGTGAATGCGACAACCCACGCCGTGTCATCTCTTGGCAGTCTCGATGACAGCACTACGGGAAGTGATCCCAACGGCGGCCTGCTGTTCCTCAACAACAACATTTACGGCACTACTTCCTCTGGCGGCGCCGATCACGACGGCACGGTGTTCGATGTCGTCCCGGTCCCCCAGCCGACAAAGCTTGCGTTTGCCCAGCAGCCCACCAGTTCGCAGGTCGCCAGCGACACTATTACCAGCAGCGCCGGAAATGGGGCGATTACCGTCGATATCGAAGACGCCAATGGCGATTTGATTTCCAACGATAACTCCGCCGTCACTCTCAGCGTCGCGAGCCCTGGCGGTACCTCATTCGGCACCGGCAGCATACTAACGGTTAACGCTGTGAACGGCGTGGCCACATTCAACGACCTGATCCTCGACAAGGCCGGAACGTATACGCTCACCGCTGCGGATATGGATAACGGCACGGCGCTAACCGCGCCCACTAACGCCACGCAGTTCACCATCACCCACTCGACTGCAGCAAAACTGGTCTTTGCCACCGGGCCTTCGAGCACCAGCACTAATACGGTGATCGCTCCGCATGTGGTAGTGGATGTGGAAGATATTTATGGCAATCTGGTTACCGATAACATCACCAACGTCACGCTTTCTGCTGCCACCGGCGGTTCCCCGACGCTCAGCGGAAATTCCGTCGCAGCCGTCGCTGGCGTCGCAACATTCCCGAGTCTCTCTATCGCTACCGCCGGCACGTATACCCTGGCTGCGGCTGATAGCAGCCTGACCGGCGCGACATCGACTTCCTTCCAAATCACGGGTCCCTTCGGTGCGGCCTCGAAACTGGTCTTCGCTGTCCAACCGGTCAGCATCACGGCCGGGGAGACCGAATCGGGCATTACCGTGACCGTGGAAGATGCCAACGGCAACACCGTGGTTACAGACAATTCCGCCGTCACGCTGAGTGTCGCCAGCGGCCCCGGCGCGGGTAGCACGCTGGGCACAGCAACCGTTGCCAACGGCGTGGCTACGTTCAGTAACCTCACCTTCACTACCGCTGGCACCTATACACTGAGCGCTACGGATAATGCGTTAGGCGCGGCGACCTCCAATAGCTTTGTGGTCGCGCCAGTTTCCACGGCAAGTAGTTTGAATGTCACGAACACCCCCACGATTTCGCCAGGCAATCCGTCTAACGTCGACACGGCATTGGAAGATCAATATGGAAACGTCGAATCGGGCGACAATTCTTCGCAGGTATTCCTGAATATTCTGAATCCAGATGGCTCGACCACCACACTGGGCCCCGTGACGGTAACCAATGGCGTAGCGACATTTGCCTTCTCCCCGACCGCGCCGGGAAATTATTCCTTCAGCGGCAGCAGTGGAAATCTCACCTTCAATAATGTCTCAACGCCGATTACGCTGACTTACACTTCGCCCACACTGGTGTTTGCCCAGCCCATCGGGACAGTAACGGCGGGGCAGAAGCTCTCGAATTTCAACATTACGGTATTCAACGCTTCGGGTGTGGTCACCAATGCCAAGCCCAAGGTAACTCTGGCGATTTTGAGCGGGCCCAGTGGCAGCAAAATCTATGGCCCCACCAAAGTCACCGCCAAGGGCGGTACCGCACTATTCAAGGGCGTTTATTTCAAGAAAGCTGGGACGTACCAACTGGCCGTTAATGCCACGGGTTTTGCTACTGGCACTTCGACCACATTCGTGGTCGTGCCGGCGGCGCCGAAAAAGCTCGCCTTCTCTGAGCAGGTGACGCCGAATCCGGTGGCGTCCAGCAGCGCGTTCGCTACTGACGTCGCAGTTGTCGATGCATATGGTAACGCGGTCAGCAATTCGGACGTGGTGCTGTCGCTCAAATCGCAGCCGCATGGCGCATCGGCGATTTCCGGCGTGCTGAGCGAAGTCACGGTCAATGGCACGGCCGATTTCGCGGGCCTGACTTTGACTACGCCGGGCAATTACACGCTGCAAGCCACTGACGGCAAGCCCAAAGCCGTCAGCAAAAAGTTTGTGGTGAGCTGATCATTTTCCCTCGTCGCTAAATCTATTCGTTAGCCCCGGCCCTTGGGCCGGGGTTTTTTGTTCTCTCCGCAACTTCGGTTAACATCCCCCCAAAGGAATCAATCCATGGATCGCATCAATCTTTACTACAAAAACGCCACCGCCGACGCTGTAGGCAATCAGCACGGCGTTACCGAATCCGAACTGAAAGAAATTGTCCCGCGCATTTCGCAGCTTCATCAGCAGATGAATGCCGACCGCAAGGCCGGCAAGCTCAAATTTCGCGATCTGCCTTATGACGAGCAGATGCTCAGCGATATCGAATCGCAGGTGGAGCATTTCCGCGACCGCTGCGATGTACTGCTGGTGCTTGGCATCGGCGGCTCAGCCCTGGGAAATAACGCGCTGCAATCGGCGCTGAATCCCTACACCTATAACCTGATGTCCGACCGCACGCGCACCGGGCCGCAGATTTTTGTGCTGGACAATGTCGATCCTGATCTGATCAAAAGCGTGATCGACCTGATCGGGCCGAAGTTGAAGCGCACGATTGTGAATGTGATTTCTAAGTCAGGTGAAACGGCTGAAACGGCATCGCAATTCATCCTCTTCCGCGATGTACTGCAGGCCAAGCTTGGTAAAAAATTCAAAGAAAATATTCTCGCCACGACCGATCCCAGGGAAGGCACCCTGCGCGAGATCTGCAAATCCGAAGGGTATCGCACGCTGGAGGTTCCTGATGGAGTGGGGGGGCGATTCTCCGTGCTTTCTGCCGTCGGCCTGTTCTCGGCGGCCATGTGCGGGATCGACACCCAGGCCATCATGGCCGGCGCCGCCGATATGGATAAGCGTCTCAAGAGCGACGATGTTTTCAAAAACCCCGCCGCCATGCTCGCCGCCGTGCATTATATCCTGAACAAAAAAGGCAAAGTCATGTCGGTGATGATGCCGTATAGCACCTCGCTCTATTATTGTGCGGATTGGTTCCGCCAGCTCTGGGCAGAATCGCTGGGCAAAAAGACCGACATCACTGGCAAAAAAGAAATCTACGCGGGGCAGACGCCGATCAAGGCACTGGGCACGACCGATCAGCATTCGCAGGTTCAGCTTTATCGCGAAGGCCCCAACGACAAGGTTATTACTTTCCTGCAGGTCGAGCATTTCAATCACAAGCTGGCGATTCCCAGCAGCATGAAGAATGTCGAGACTCTTGCCTACCTCGCTGACTCGAATTTCCAAACGCTGATCAATGCCGAAAAGCTCGGCACTGAATATGCCCTGCTCGAAAGCCAGCGGCCCACGATGACGGTTACCTTCCCCTCGATTACCCCTGAAACCGTGGGCCAATTCATTTATCTCTACGAAACCGCGGTGAGTTACATGGGCGGTCTGCTCGGCATTAACACATACGATCAACCCGCCGTGCAGCTTGGCAAAGATGCGACGTATGCATTGATGGGCAAAAAAGGATTTGATGAATTAGCGAAGAAGATTCAGCCGGTGGCCAAGCGGGATAAGAAGTATCAGCTTTAATTGCGGCTCATAACCTGCCGCATGGAACTGATATGCTTAATTGGTTTAAGCGTTTTGGAATAACCGTCGGCCGGATGGGCAGTCGTCGCTGGAAGAAATACGCGTCAATAATCACGCCGGAGATTTTTTATTTTCTCGCTGCAATGCTGATCGAGTCATTCGCATATTCGTCGCCCTATGCGTCGGCGCGAATATTACTCTTCGGAATCACTGCCGGACTTTTCTTCGCGGGTTTTATTTATGCTGTTCATGCCTATGCGACCGGAGACTATCGTTGGAAAAATCCCGGACGACGAGCGATTTTGTATTTGGCTCTTACCGCATTCGCTCTTCAGGACGGCCTTCGTTATGGCGGATTGATCAAATAAAGAGTGTCTGTATGCACCGATGGTTCACAAAAAAGTTATTTCTCTCGCAGCACCCACGTCAACAATATTAGTGCCGCCCCGAAGATCAGCAGCGGCGTCAGGGTATAAACAAAAAATGTAACCACCATGAATGCGATGCCCACCACAAGCGGCACGAGCTTGCCCTCCT
>DASXDR010000043.1:0-30640 GCA_036490535.1 Tepidisphaeraceae bacterium
CCGTGCCCACCAGAACGATATCATGCAATCCATCCGGGCTCGGGCGATTGATCGTCACGGTGAAATTGCCATTGGAATCAGTCGTGGCCGTGCCAATCGGTGTGGTTTCATTCGGGTCATTAGTCAGATCGTAAACGTTGATCGTCACCTCGTTATACGTAGTGCCGTTTTCCGTGATCTCCTTTTCGCTGGCGCCATTGAGCGTAATGCTGTCTTCATCAGCATTCACGTAGTAAGTCGTTACGCCGTTGACGGTCAGCGAACCAGCAGCACCCTGCACGCCCGGCGACGAAGCCGCTGACGCATTGAGCGTCACCACCGGCCCAAGGCGAATCGCATACGCGCCATTCCCGAAGGTGGAGGCGAGTAGAATGTTGTTGGCCGTATTGTTGCTGAGGGGTATGCCCGTGGTGGCATCGACATTGCCGGTTGAGAGATCGAGATCGGAGACTTCGGTATTCGGCAGCTCGCCGCCATCGGCAGGAGCGCCATCGGTAGCCTGATTGGGGAAGAGGGTCCAGGTCCAGGTGCCGCCTTCGTTGATACCGCGATAGACGCCCGGATTGGCTCCCACGTACAACACCGGGGTGGCATAGCGCCAGTCGGCGGTCATAGTGGTGAGCATCTGGATGGCTGTGGTGTAAAGGTTGCCATTGCCAAGCGCCGCACTGGTGAGCGAGAGCAGATTGCCGGTGATATTTTGCCAGACAGGGTTGGCAACCGACGCATCTGCCATGTAGTAGACGCCCTTCTGCGTCACAGCATAGGCATCGAAGGTGTTGTGATTCGGATCAGCGACGATGGCTTCAACCTGCGAGCCATCCAGGCCGCTGGAAATACTGATCCACGGGTTCCCGCTGGTATCGCTGCCACCGCCGGTAAAGGTCACATAGATATGCCCGCCATCCGTGCCGGCGTAGATGAAATTGCCCTCGGCCACATTGGTGGACGGAGCGCCATAGGCGAGCGCGGGAGCATAGGTGTCATCCAGATCGTTCGAGTAGCCGATCACGGACCAGTTCACACCCTGGTTCTGCGTGGCGAAGATTTGCGCGCCTGCATCGCCGCTGGGATGCGATGACATGACAATCTCACTGCCGTTGATGGGATTCACCGCAAAGTCGGAGTTGGAAGACTGATTGTTAGTGAATGTGCCTTCCTCAAGGTTGCCGCTATCGACAAAATCGGTCCACTCAGCATCGTGGGAAGCAACGCCGGTATCAGTGCCCGTCGTCAGCAGTCCCGTGGTTCGGCCGCCGCCATTAACCTGGAAGAAGTCGGTCGCGGTGCCCGAGAGGAACGGATTGGCATAATTGTATTCTGTGCCGGTTCCTGTCTGATCGGTTGCAACGCCTCCGCCGCCGGAGGGGATGGAGGAGCCTTTCCAGGTCGTATCGCCGGTGGTGAGAATATTGGAGCTGCTGGAGACCAATCCTACGCCCTGAGCTTCGCCGTAGAACAGGCTGCCGGCAGCATCGGCGGCGCTCTGGCTGGGCTGTACGGCGCCATAATACAGCTCGGCAATCTGAAGATTACCGTTGCGCGAGCCACTGATGGGTTCATTGAGGCTCAGGGTCTGTACAACCTGGCCGTATGGGCCATCCCAGGTTTCGGGTGAACCGGAAGGTTCCTGCTCGTTGGCGGCGGATTCAGCGACTACACCTTCAGCCTGCGTATTGCCGTATTCGCGGATGACGCCATTGTCATCGACGGCGCTGTAGATGCCCTGGTCGGTTGCCACAATGAGCCGGCTGAGACCTGTCTGCGGGTCGACTTCGGTGTAAATCTGGTGATATTCCGACGGAGTCACCACTGCAGTTAAATTTTGTGTTTCCGTGGAATTGGAATAATCGAATGCGTAATCGAATGGGATCCAGGTGATATTCGCGCCGCTGTTGGACAGATCGGCAATGTTATTCGTTGCCACGGCACTGCCGAGTGAGAACGGCTCGCTGGGATTTTGCAGGAGGTTGATGGTTGGCTCGGTGATGGAAGTCAATAAGCTTCCGACACTGGGACTGGCAGTGTTGTACCAATTTTTCAATGCCACTACATCAGTGGTATCCGCGCGGATTGCACCACCGTCTGGAGCATTCTCACCCTGATAGAAGGCATGAGCATCGGAAATGCCCGTGGTATCGACACGGATCATGCCGGCGGCATGATTGGTATAGGCAGAGCTGCCCAGGTAAACGACATTGGGATTGTTGGGGTCAACCGAAAGCGCAATCGCATAGTTACCTACGCCCTGACCGATGCCTGGGCCATTGGTGACGTCGTAATTGCCCTGCGTGGTGTCGTCGGTTGGGTTTTGAGAGATGGTGCCGTTGATCAGTTTTCCATTGATCTGCACCTGCGTCCAGGTTTGACCATAATCTTTGGTCAGGTACAGACCGAGCAGGGTTCCATCGGGATTGTTCAAGTTGCTTTGCGAAACCACGGCAGCATAGAGCCAGCCTTCATACAAGGCATCCTGCGTGGGATTGCCGGTGAGGGATGGAGTGGCCAGGACGATTCGGCCGAAATCGCCGTCGGGGGTGGGGAGATTGCTCACCTTCACCGGAGGCGCATTGCCGACGCTGTAGTCGAGAATATTCGTATCGGGATTGGTTCCCAGCAGCTCGGTCCAGGTTACGCCACGATTGGGGCTGCGATAAATTCCATCGCCAGCAAATGCGGCGTCGATGGCGTTGACATTGTCCGTGGGATTATTGACATCGGAATTATTGAAGCTGGGGATGGCGCTATTCAGATCAAGCACCACGTCGGTGGCCTGGCCTGCGCGCATCAGCGACCAGGTTTTGCCGGAATCGACGCTGCGATAGAGACCGCCCTTGCCGTTGGTGGTGGGATCAGTGAACGCGACATAGATAATTGCCTGGCCATTGGCCTGGAGATGCGGATCGACGACGATCTTGTAGGCAATCAAGCCATCGAAGGTGTTATCGCGCGAGCTGGAAGATGTGGAGACCCAATTGCCGCTTGAATCGGTGTTGGTCAGGCCCGTCGCCAGATTCCAGGTCATGGTTCCATCGCTGTTGTAAGTGCCGATGAGAATTCCGATGCCCGGAGAAAGGGTGTTGGTATTTCCGTTGCCGGTGGCAGCGAAGACCATTGAGGGAACGGTATTGCCAGTGGCTGGATTCACCTGGCTACCGAGCACGGCGATCGATCCGATGTTCAGGCCATTGGTTGGTGCATTGGCGATGAGCGGAACGTAGGTCGGACCGCTGGGATCATCAGTGAGGAAATTGGTGGTCTTCCATACGCCACCGGTGGCTGCTCCGATGTAAACGGTATTGCCTGAAGGATCGGATGGGTCGACCCCAATGGCGGTGACTGGGCCGGCCGCGCTATTGGAGCCGGTATTGACCGCGCCGCCTACGGGCGTCCAGACCTCGTGCGATTGATCATCTGAGGAGCCGAGGTTGAACAGTTGGAAAGAAGTAGTTCCGCTATCGGCGACAGTTGCTCCGGCGCCAGTATTTGGGGCCGGTGTGGTGATCTGCATGGACCAGCTGCTGAGCGTGTAGGTCGAGTTGGCGCCCGCGTTCTTAATTACAAGAGTCCAGGTGCCGGTTGAATTGCTGTCCAGCAATACCGAGAGAGGCTGCTGCGAGGTGAAAATACCCCCGTAACCGCTCGATCCACTGGTGATCGGAACTGTCGAGACATCTGCAAACGTGGTGGTCAATCCGCTGAAAGAGGTGCTGGTAGAGAGATCGGCGAATAGTTGAACTGCTTGGCCATTGGGAGCGATCAGCACCGCGGACAGATCACTGGCGGGGCCGCGGTTGGTATTGAGGACAAGACTGACGGTTATCTTTTGGATCAGTCCTGCGTCGGAGGGTGGGACGGTGATCGTGGAGTTATAGACTCCATCGCTGGTGTAATTGGGCGGAAGCGTAGTGCCGGATGTGGAATAGGTATTGGATGCGGTGCTGCCCGTGTCGTCGAGCATATCCACGCCAGCGTTTTGATCGGTATCGATCGGCGTGCCATCGGTGGATTCGATGGGGTAACTGCTGTTGGGCGTAAGCGTGACGACGTACGTGCCGCTGAGAGTTTGCGCGGGGAATCCGATCAGATACGTGCGGGCATTGTTTGAATCGGGATCGAGATTGTTTGGATCGTAATTATAATCGGGTGTAATCGTGAACGGCCCGGCGATTGCGCCCTGCGGTCCGACCACGCTGATATTAGATGCGTTGAGGGTGCTGGGAGTCATGTTGCGGTCGAAATGGACCGCGATCTGGCTGATGGAATTGTCAGTGGGTGAGGTTTGCGTATCAGCGGTGATCGACCAGGCATTGAGCGTGCCGGTGGTGCTTGCGCCCACATTGGTGATTTGCAAAGTCCACGTGCCAGCCAGCGATTCACCATCGAGGTTCGACAGTGGATCAACCGGAGAATACAGGCCGATAAAGGGAGCGGAAGATCCCGTCCCCGCGACTGGGTTGATCGCATCATCGGTGAAGACGGTGGGGCCGAGATATTTGTAGCTGCCGAGGTTAGTAGAATCGCCGAAGTTGGCGTCGTTACCACCGGGGGCGGGCGAAATCGGCGCAACGAGGGTAATGGGCGTGCCGGCTGGAGAAACCAGCACAACTTTCAGATCACTATCCTGCGAATAAGCAATCTGCAGCTTGACGAGCAGGTCGGTGATCTTGATCGACGAATCACCGCCGATGGTGATCGTCGAAGTAACTGTATTTGAGTTATTCGGTATGGCGACCCCGCCACCGACATTGGCGTCATATTGGAGGTAACTGGTAATGCTCGGGCCTGGCACGATGATGGCGCTGGTGCCAGCGGCGAATGGCGAGGTGAAATAGTTGGGTGAGCCGGAGGTATACGAATCAGCGTCGGACGGCGCGGGCATGGCCCAGACATCGCCGGTGGTCTGGAAGCCTGAAGCAAAGCTGGCCGGCTGACCTGGAATAGCGTCAGCATTCTGATCCATGACATTGCCGCTGATCGCGGGCTGTGTGTCATCGGCTTGCAGAGTTTCTGTCGTGAACTGAATGCTCCAATCGCGCAGCAGGCCGGTGGGAACGCTACCGCTGTTCTGATGCGAGCTGGTGATCGACAGGGTCCAGGTGCTGCCAGCGGTCAGTTTGGTGCCGGCGAATTTCGCCAGATTTCCTTCGGGATGATATGTGCCGGAGAATTGGAAATTGCCATCGAAAATCGGCTCGGTGGATTCATCATCAAACGTGGTCGAAACGTAGCCATGACCCGCCAGGTCAGGCAACAGGTTGGCGTCCGAGGCCGTCTGGCTGGCGCCGAGTTCATCGGCAGCCAAGCTAACGCTGATCGCTCCATTAGAAAGCGTAAGGGTATATTCGCTGCCGAGCTCCTGAAGCAACTCATAGAACGCTGCGTCATTGGCGCCGTTGAACTCCACATTCACCTGGACATCCATGATCGTCTGGCCGGCATCTCCGCCGCTGGGAACCACGATATTGGATGATGCGCTGCTGCTGCCCCGGGCGGGCACTACGATATTTGCCTGCGTGGGATCCTGTGTGCTGGCGGTCAGCGTGGTGACATTGGTTCCGGAATAACCAAAATATTCGTAGCCATCATTCACTGATGGCGAGATGTAATAGCTGTATGTGCCGACGCTGGTCTGCGGGCTGGTCAGCTCAATGCGGAATTCCGTGGCTGCTTTATCCTGCGCGTTGCCGTTGCCCCAATATTGGAGGTTCAATGGCACGATCGAACCAATCAGACTGGAAATATCTGACGTGGGCGCCTGGGTGCCCGGCGTGGAATCATTGCGATACTGAATATCTATGTCGCCCGGCACGAAGCTCGACGGCACGATCGGACGATCGAAGGTGACATCGATATATTGGAACGCCGGCACGGTTCCGGTTGATCCGCCGAGGTTTTGCGCTGGGTTGACAATATCTTCCGGAGTGGAAACCACACCCTGCGTGGAGGAAACGATGGTCGGGCCGGAAGAATAAGTTGTGGTCGAGGTCAGAATCCCCAGGCGCAGATTGCCTTGCGGGCCTTGGTTTTCATTGCCGGTCCAGGTGGCATAAACGCGGCCATCATAAACCGCTAAGCCCTGCGATGTGCCGTAGAAGAACTGACCTTCACCGATTAGCGATTGAGCGTCGGAGGAAAAATTATCCGGGATAGGACCGAGATCGTCGGCCTCGCCGCTGATGGCATCATAAACCTGATTTGGCTCATTGAGATAAGTCTGCGAGCCGAAGGTCGAGCCGCCATCCAGACTCGTGGTGATATACCGAGACACGCGCGCATCGGAAGCGTCATAGCGGGCGTCGTACCAGGTCAGCACCAGTGTGCCGGTGGCGTTGTCCACTGCGACGGATGGCTCGAATTGCGAGCGATCGTTGGTATTTCCAGCATCGCCGGAATATCCATCCAACGTGGCCTGGTCATCGTTAACCTTAGCAGATGCATTAGACCAGTTCTTTCCGCCATTATCCGAGTACATCAACCCGATGTTGGTATTGCTGGTCGCATCCGAACCTTTATCTACATAAGCAACATAAATGCGCCCCTGATATTCGCTGTAGCCACCGAGCGTGTTATCCGAAGCGATTTCCGGTGCTGGCCCGATGCCCATTGAGGGCGAGGCGGGATAATCTCCCGGCGCATTGAAGGGCCCATTTTCCGAACCGGTTACGAACGAGCTGGTCACATTGCTCTGATTGCTCACCTTAATGCTGGAAAGCGTGACTTTGAAATCCACGACCTGTTGCGGCGTGGTGGCGTTAGCGTCGGCCACGAAATCGGTAATTTTGAGCATCCACGTTCCGCTTAATTGCGAGCTGGTGAGATGACCAAAAGCACCAACAAACGACCCGCCATCTGGCGTGTAGGAACCGGGATAAGGCGAAGAGCCTGCTTCAATCGGAACGCCCGCGCCATCATTAAATGAGGTGCCGAAAATTCCGTCCGTGCCCAAAGTGGAGATTTCGCCAAGGGCAGAGCCAGCAGCGCCGGGTGGCGGAGTTCCCGTCGCGTTCCCTGTAGCATCCTTGCCATTTTGGATGATCGTGAAAGTCGTGCCATTGGGCGCTACCAACTGCACCAGGAACTCGCTGATATCGGGTCCGGTGAGTCCCAGTTCGACATCCATATCCGTAAGCGAAAAGTTGCTGGGAACGGATAGGCTGAACGGAATGGTTGTAATGGAAGGCGTATATGGCGCTGAGGTACCCGTTGCATCAGTAATCGCGACAGGACTGCCGGTGGGATCAACTACATCTGTTCCAACTTCGAGAGAAGGCGCGGTGGATGTGGTGACGGTGTGATTGCTATCAATCAAATCAAACGGAGGGCTGGCGGTCGAATCCGAGCCGTAATCATCCCACACCGCAGTCACCTGGCCTGGTTCTACATTGGGAACGCCGCTGCCGTTGGTAGCCAAAGTACCCTGGCTGACGGTGATCTTGGGATAGGCATCGCGCTCGTCGGTGACGGAGTTATGGCTGTTGTTCACATAGATCGGAGCGCTCCAGGTCAAACCGCCGTCCGAGGATTCGACCATCATGATCGCATATTGATTCCAATTCGGGGGAGGTTGCGCTGGGAGGTAATCGTTGGCCCAGGCGATATAGATCGGGCCCTGGCCTTTGTAGGTTCCCGAGGTGGGAATCGTAGGATCGGTCAGAGTGATTCCATCTGACGTGTAGGTTGGCACGTTATCATTGACGGCCATATCGGGATGCAGAGCAGCACCCGGGGCGGCGGAAATAGCGTTCCAGGAATAGACTTTTTGATCTGCGTACACCGAAGCTGGAGTGCTTCCGGTAAAGGAATATTTATCGATGACAATTTCGCCTTGAGTGTTGGCAGTGTTCTCCGAATAGGAGAGATAAAAATTCCCCAGGCGATCGAATCCGACCGTGGGATCAGTTGCCTGCGCGTAGGGCACGATATCGGTTGGCGTGGATGCAACGGGATCCACGACGTTTCCATCAACCCCCAAACCCGTCCAGGTCGCACCACCGTCTTTGGAGTAGCTGAGCTGTATGAATACTTTCTGAGTACCAGTTGCTGAAGGCACATCTTCCACCGATGCCTCAACCACTTCCAAGGGATTCAGCGGGTTGTACGCAACGGATGGCGAACTGTAATTGGTCGTGCCTGCAGTATTGAGCCCGACTATGGAAGTATTATCTGTGGTGATCGGCGCAGGCAGCGTCGAGAGAAGCGTGCGGTTCTCCAGCGCATCCATGAGCATGCTCAATGAATGAGCTGTCTGCGCGCGCGATCGCCGTCGCCCTTTTAATCGGGCTAAAAGCGCTCCCGCTCCAAACATATCACGGATCAGATTCAGCCGATGGGAAACTCGCCCCGCGTCGCGCACGCGCACCATACGAACTCCTCAATTGCCGCCAAGCCGACAAATCAATGGTTGTTGAATCTTCAGCGTAAAACGACTACGAAGAAGAAAATGGCAGATGGTCGGAAGATAAACCAAACCCGCCTTAACTGCAACCGAATTCAGCTTTTATTTGCACTCATCAGACCTCTTGGACCTGACGCGTGATTCATGTTACGCTTAGGGTTGGTCCCGCGCTACTTAAATTACGCTTGCTCACCTCGCCCGCTACATGTGAAACGAACTCATCGAGGGCTTGGTGAAGCTTTTCTGTTCCCTGAAAATTGCGGATCGGCGTGCCGGCGTCGCTGTTGGCGCGCACTTCGGTAAACATGGGGATCGATCCGAGAAATTGTACGGCCAAATCCTTGGCTGCTTTCTCTGCTCCACCGCGCCCGAAGATGTCATGCTCCGTTCCATCAGGCGCGACGAAGTAACTCATGTTCTCGACGATCCCCAGGATTGGCGTATTGAGCTGTTGAAACATCTTGAGTGCGCGCACGGCATCATCGAGCGCTACCTGCTGCGGCGTCGCGACGACCACCGCGCCTGTTACCGGCAACAATTGGCATAATGTCAGCGGCACATCTCCGGTGCCGGGTGGTAAATCGACAATCAGATAATCCAGTTCCGGCCATTCCGTATTGTCACTGAACAATTGCTTGAACGCGCCGTGCGCCATTGGGCCACGCCAGATCAGCGGCTTATCCTGCTCCACCAGCGCGCCGATCGTCATCGCATAAATGCCATGCACGAAAAAGGGCAGAATCTTGGAATTGCGAACGAGCGGAACCTGGCCCTTGATGCCCAGCATCGTCGGCATTGATGGGCCATAAATATCCCCATCCATTAATCCCACGCGCGCGCCTGCTCGTGCTAAACCAATGGCTAGATTCGTTGCGATGGTCGATTTGCCGACACCCCCCTTTCCCGCTCCAACGGCAATGACATTCTTTACCTGCGGCAACAAATCCCGGCGCTGCGCCTGCTGCGCTCCCTTGGTCTGGGCGGTTAAATTCACTTCCACTTTCTCAAAACCTTCTTTCTTCAAAGCATTTTCCACGTCGCGCACAATTGTCTCTTTGAGCGGGCACGCCGGCGTGGTCAGTTCTACCGTCACCCGCACACTGCTTCCCTCTACCTGTATATCCTTCACCATATTCAGCGAAACAATGTCGCGGAATAATTCCGGATCCTGCACATTGCGGAGAGCATTCAGAGCATTTTCACGGGTCAGAGGCATCAGGTCATTAATCCTTACACGGACGTTGCCTGGTCGCAAGCGTCGAAAAGGAAATTAAGAGAACGCGAAGGAAGACGCGAAGAATTTAAAATATAAATCCTTTTCGTGGTTTTCTTCGCGATTTCACGATTTCGCGCGCTCTCAAGGTCACATTCCAGCGCTGCTGAATAATCGCATCACTCCTATGATAGGAGTGTGAGCGTGATCGAGCCTCCCATCCTCAAAAAACCTTGCGATACCGGCGTTGCGCCCGGGTTGAATCTTTCGCCCGGCACGGATGACGCCGGGTGGATCATCCCCTCACCCGTCACGCTCTCCGATGGAACGCGCATTCAATTATTCAAGGACGGGGAAGCCCTGCACGCCGCTTACGACGCCATTAAATCCGCTAAGCGCCGCATTTGTCTCGAGGTTTATATTTTCGCTTCGGATGATACGGGCCGCACTTTCGCTGAAGCTCTGTGTGAAAAAGCTCGCCAGGGAGTGAAGGTCTTTCTCATCTACGATTCGCTCGGCTCGATCGATTCGGATAAATCCATGTTCACGCAGATGCGTCGCTGCGGGGTATCGATGCGCGTCTTTAACCCGATGTATCCTTGGGAATGCCAATTCTCCTGGCGACCGGCCAATCGGGATCACCGCAAGCTGCTGATCATTGACGATGAAATCGCTGGCATCGGCGGTTTGAATGTTGGCGCCAACTACGGCGGCTCGTGGATTCACCACTCGCGTCGACGCAAGCCGATCGAGTGCTGGCGCGACAATGCCTGCGGCATCGCTGGTCCGGCCGCCAAAATCCTGCTCCGCGCTTTCGCCAAATCCTGGCGCTACATCAATAGCGGCGGGTCGATTAGAAATGCCGAGCTGATTCACAATCTACAAAAACAGGATATGGATCATCCTACGATCCCCCTTTGCGGTCCTCCCGAGTTTGGTCTGCTCGCCAAAGCTCCCACGCGCCGCAGCACGCTGATCCCCCTGCTTCGCCGATTATTTCGCAACGCCACGCGCAGCATTGATCTGACCATGGCCTATTTCGCGCCCGACGACGATTTGATTACCGAAATCTGCAAGGCCGCCCGGCGTGGCGTGCGCGTGCGGCTCATGCTCCCCAATAAATGCGATGTCCCGATCCTGGTTACTGCCGCTCGGTCGTTCTACGAAACCCTGATGTCCGCCGGCGTGGAAATCTATGAACGTCAGCACGCCGTGCTGCATGCTAAAACCATGGTTATCGATCGTCGCCTGACCATCATCGGCTCGACGAATCTCGATTACCGCTCCATTGAATACAACCTCGAAAGCTCCGCCCTGATCCGCAGCCCCGAGTTCGGCCAGCAACTCCACGACCTTTTCGAGAACGATATCTGCTACGCCAAACGAATCGACTTCTCCCAATGGCGCCGTCGCCCCGTCACCGATCGCGTCATGCAATGGGCCATCAAACGAGCGCGGTATGTTCTTTAGAATGAATTGACTTTTCAGGATCCAAGCCAGTCCATATAGATAATGCCTTAACCCAAATGTACCGCCTCGCCATTTCCACTTTCATCCGCGCTTCACCGCAGATTTGTTTCGATCTCGCCCGAAGTGTTGATGTACATCTTCAATCTGCTTCAGATTCCGACGAGCGTGTGATCGCGGGCCGAAATACCGGGCTGCTTGAATTGGGCGATGAAGTCACGTGGCAAGGTAAACATCTTGGCTTCACTCACCGCCTATCGAGCAAAATCATCATTCTGCAACCGCCCGACTTTTTTCAGGACCGCATGATGCGAGGGCCGTTCGGATTTCTTGAGCATGATCACCGCTTCGAACCGCAAAACAACGATACGCAGATGACCGATGTTCTTACCTTCCAGGCTCCTTTCGGCCCTATTGGTTGGCTCGCTGAACGCCTTATTCTCGCGCCTCACTTGCGCCGCTTTCTCATGCAGCGCGCTACGGTGCTGAAGCAGCTTGCAGAACAGCAACCCGCCACATCGAAATCGCTATAATGGTCATCGTGAAATTCTTGCTGATCGTATGGTTGTCTCTTGGTTTCCTGGCCGGCTGTTATCACTACACCTCGGTTGAAATTCACCTCAGCGATGCGGCCACGGGCCAACCCATGCGCAATATCAAAGTCCGTAGCGGTTATCCCAAATTTCATCGCCCCTTTGCGCCGAAACCCTCTCAGACCGCCACCAACAACGATGGCATTGCTCATCTGAAAATCTGTACCAATTCCAAACCGCCATTTGCTGGAATTTATTTCCCTGGCAGCGGCGATGTTCTCGATGCTCCCACGCCACAACTTCTTCTGATTATCTCTACCCATTTTAGTGCTGCGAGTTCGCACCGCATGAATATCAGTTTGCTTACTTGGCCGGAATATCAGGCGAAATATGGCGGCTCGAGTCTCTCTGAACCTTCCGCGGCGGATACCCCGTCATCTA
Source organism: Tepidisphaeraceae bacterium (assembly GCA_036490535.1). Taxonomy (GTDB): domain Bacteria; phylum Planctomycetota; class Phycisphaerae; order Tepidisphaerales; family Tepidisphaeraceae; genus DASXDR01. The sequence goes on from DASXDR010000043.1 coordinate 12,053, forward strand.
AAAGATGACCGTAGTGCGATCAACCCCTGCTGCTGCTCATCTTCTGCACTTCGGCCAATATTTCAGTCATGCAAACACGCCAGGTATGATCGCGCATGGTGCGTTCGAATCCTGCTTTGGTGATTGCAGCTAACTTTTCTGGGTTACCAAGCACGTGCTGAACTTTTTTGCATGCCTCGGCAGGCGTTTCGAAAACAATTATCTCGCGATCCAACTCGAAGATCTCTTCCAATCCGGGCCGCATTTCCGCGAGGCAGGCGGCGCCTGAGGCGCAAATTTCGTAAGGCTTGATATGAATCCCCTCCTCATCCTGCCAACGCATCACGGACAGGCCGAACTTTCCGCGCGCATAAACCCTGGCCTGCTCTTCGTACCCAATAAAGCCCAGCGATTCGGCGCGGCAACCAAACGCTGAATAATCCACCTTCCCGAAAACAGCGCATTTAAAATGCCGACAGAGATAGCTGATCGTAAAGGCCCGCCCAAAATCCTCCATCTGCCGCACTCCCGCCGCAGTTAGTGCATATGCCTTGGGCTCGCCAAGAATTTTCTCCGCAATATAATTCATGCCCGCGTCTTGCGATGCGATTTGCCGAATGCGATGCAGCACGGAAACGTTGCGGTGTTCCACCTGTGAATTCAGCAGCCGGCGAAAAAATTCCTTGGCGACAACAGGCCGAGTAGTTTCGATGCTCGTCGCCAGCGCCTCGAGTCCTGGCCGCATATCCTCCGCCAGTCCGCGGCGAATGCGCAGCATGTCGGGTTCGTCTTTTTCGATTTCTTCGAGCATGATAGAGGTGGGCTTGCTGGCATCCCCGCCTCCGCCGGAAAAGACAATTTCGAAATCTTTTTTAATCGCGGGATCGGGCTGAAATATTGCGGGATTAATTCCATACCGATGCGGAATAACTCTGGAAAATCCGAACACTTCCCGCATCTCTTCGGCAGTGCTTTTGTTGTTGATCCAGTGATAGAGATAGGGACTATCGAAAAATTTTGCCTTTAATCGGTCAATGATGCTGCCTTGATGGGAGCGCTCGGGGGCATCAAGCCACAGCATCAAATGAGGATGCTGCATACGTTCGAACAGCGTAACGGACCGACCGCCCTCGATTGGGTTTGAAAATGAAATCGCACCGTTCGCCCACATTGCGATGGTCAGATCGACTTTATTGTTGCTGATAAACGTGGCTAATAGTGATGATGCATCATCCATCAACGCTGCCTGGGCCTGCGGAGCACGCTGATAAAGGGACCAGATAGGGATGAGTTCCCACATCAGGCAATCGTGGCCGGCAGCACGGGCGCCTTCGATCATGTCGGTAAAATTGGATCGCGAATTGGTGCCGGGGTGGAGGAGGAAAAGGAGCCGCATGGAGTGAGCATTATCATCCATTGGTGCGCGAAATAATCAATTGGTAATGGAGGGTTTGCTGACCGCTGAAGCGGCTAGCCCACAGATGATGCGATGGTGCTTTTAATGCCCCGTGCCGAGCATGGCGAAGACGGAGCGGGGGGCGGTGATGATCAGGTTGCCGTTGATAAAAATGATCGAGGCCTTGCCGCCATTTTGCTTCCAGATTTCGGGGCGGATGCTGGAGGTGATGGCGGCGATGATTGCATCGACGGTCTTTTGTTTCTGCTGTTCTAGTTCCTGGGGATTGGGTTGACCTGAAGCCTGGAGGCTGCTTTGCTGGCTACCGCCGCCGACGGTTGCAGCTTGCGTGTTGGCGATATTGAGGAAGGGAACATTCTGAAAACTCTCGTGCCGCACGAGCAGATCAGAAATATCGTACACCCGCGTGATCATGTCCTGATCCGCTACCGCTTGCGTGGTGATGTGGACGATCCCCTTGTCGACATAAAAGGTCAGTTGATGATTCGGCACCACTGAGCTCAGAATCAAATCGAGCGCTTTGCCCGCGCTAAGCCCGTGCGCATTGAATGACACGGGCGTGGTTTTATCCACTCCGAGGGTTGCTATCGCATTCCAATCAATCGCAAAATTGAGCCCGGTGCGCTGCTGGATCGAATCAATCGCAACCGCTAACGGCGTCGATTCAAAATTCAAATCCGCCGCGACCGGCTGCGTGGTTTGGGCGGAAGCCAAACCAGCCAAAAATAGAAAAACACTGAACGATGAACGGTGAACGATGAACGAAAAAGGGCTTGGGCTTCTTTCAGCGTTCAGCGTTCTACGTTCAGCGTTCATTTCACACTTTTTCGTTAGTGTTGGATTCGACCTGCTTGCCGGTATAGGGATCAAACTTATACGGCTGCGGGCCGCTGGGCGCGATCAGTTGAGGTGGAGTGGAGATGGTCGGCGGAACAGATGAAGGCGGACCCGATGCCGTCTCGTGCATGTCTTGTTCGACGTCGCGCATGCCTTTTTTGAATTCGACGATGGTTTTGCCAATGGAGCGGCCTACTTCAGGCAGGCGCTTGCCGAAAAAGAGCAGCCCGATCAAAGCGATAATCAGCAACTCGGGCAGGTCAGGCATTCCAAAAGCCAGCGGGTGAATCATTATCTCTATTCCTTCTATAGGTCTAAACGATCCAAATCAGCAAATTATTATACGCAGATCCAAAGAAATTTGGTGCCTGCTAACCCGGAAATTTTACACTACCTCGATTTTAGCTGCGTAATCGGGCTAACAACCCTTCCATATCCGGCGGTAACGGGGCGGAAATGGTCATGCTTTTCAAAGTTGCAGGATGGACGAAGGTGATTTGAAACGCATGCAGGGCCTGGCGTTCGAATCGGAAATCCCCGTCGATAAAGGGTTTGCCGCCATACATATCATCCCCGACCATCGGAAACCCCATGTGCGACATATGCACCCGAAGCTGATGCGTCCGCCCGGTTTTGGGCGTTAATTTCATAAACGAAAATCTCTCGGTTAGCGGCGGCGCCGCGCGACGAGTGTCTCCCGGAAGTCCGTCGCGCTGTGACGCTGCTACACGGGAGAAGGTTTCCTGAGTTTCATAAATCGTCACCGCCGCCTTGCCGCCATTTTCTTCTTTGCGCACCGCCTGTTTTTCGCGTGCATATTTGTCCTTGCCAATCGGCATATCGAGGACATCCGACTTTAACTCCGGTATACCCTGGCAGACGGCGAGATAGGTTTTCTGGATGGTGCGGTTTTCGAATTGGCGAGCGAGTCGCCAGTGTGCTTCATCGCTTTTAGCGACGAGCATGACCCCGGTGGTGTTGCGATCCAGGCGATGCAAAATCCCTGGCCGCCAATTGCCATTCACGGTGGACCATTTTTTTCCGTAATAGATCAGCGCATTGACCAGCGTCCCGGTCCACTTCCCGCGCGCGGGATGGACCATGATGCCGGCTCGCTTGTTGATGGCCATGAAATGTTCGTCTTCGAAAATGACTTCCAGCGGAATCGGCTCGGGCACGATCTCCGTGACTGGCTCGGGCGGAGCGACCATTTCAATTTCGTCGCCGAGTCGCGGCTTGTACGACGCCTTGGCAATACGGCCATTTACTTTTACCAGGCCCTCGTTGATTACGCGTTGGACCTGGGCGCGCGAGAGATAGCCAACGCGGTCGACGAGATATTGATCGATGCGCCGCTCGAGGTTTTTACTCACACGCCAGGCGAAATGCTCGACATCCGATTCCTCGCTGGAATCGGGGGACTCAATTTCGGTAGAATCTTCGGGTTGCTCAGCCATTTCTCTTAGTCCGTTTTAAGGCGCTTTGTCCATTATTCTACAAGCGAGATCAATTTATGCGTCGATCTTTATTTACACCAGTCATTATAGGTCTGATGAGCCTCGCTGTGGCGCCGAGCTCGCGATCCGCCCCAGTTACGCCTTGGGGGATTTTGCTGGCGGCTGGCTCGTTACCAGTCGCGGAATCGCCGCGCTCGTCGGATATGCAATATCGGCCTTATCCGCCATATTCCAAAAAATGGCTGGATATGGCTTGGGATTCGGAGCAACAAAATGCCGGACAATTTCAATTGCTCCGCCAAGCACGATTATTGATGGAAAGTGATGGAGGTGAGGCCGGCACAGCGCGACTTGAGTCGATGAAGCTCTCAAGCACGATGCCGACGGATGAATCGATTCGGCAACTTCTTAAGCCGTTGAATTCGATGCGCAATCTAGCCAATGTCGTCAGCGATGGAGCGATTTTTTCGCATCTCAATGGCAATGATACCGAGGGGATTGCGCGGGCGCGAGACAATTTTAATATTGCCGATTGCGTGCGGCAGACGCCATACATTGTAAGTCAACTGGTTGCCGCGGGAATCGATGCGCTGGGATGCTACAACTTGAACATTATGGCTTCGGCATTTCGGCTGACTGGGCCGAATAGCGCTGCACCACGCGAGCAGGTGAAGCAAACCATTGCGTGGCTCCTTGATGAAAGACCGATTCGAGAGAGCTGGCGGAAAGCTTTTGAAAATGAATTGGGGAATCCGCCCGAAACCGGAGGCAAAGCCAGTACTCGAATTGCAACATGGGATGCGGCGGAAAGCGCCCACGATTTGCCGCTGTTAATGCGTGCGTGCGATTTGCAAAGCTTGCCGGAGAGCAATGCGCTGGTGAAACAGTGTGGCCCGCGGATAACCGCAATCTCGGCGGATCGCCTATTTGTGACAGAGTTTCGGGTCCTCGCGGAGCGGCGCATGACGGCGATTGATCTGGCCATGCAACTTTATCGCGCCGATCACCATAGCGCATTTCCAAAATCTCTGGATGAATTGGTTCCCGACTATCTGGCCGCCATTCCGCGCGATCCATTTTCCAGTAACAATGCTGCAATCGGTTACCAAATGCTGGCATGGCCCGACGGGATAAAACGTCCAGTATTATTTGTCGAAACCGGCCCCGATTTCAAACTCGATGCTGAACCTCGCGTTGGCTGGTATAGCCATGGCAAGGATCAAGTCAGGCAATACCGCGACCTGACGTTGCCCACGCATTAAGTGATCGCGATTGGCTTCGCCGATGCTCCGATCAAATCGATTACGCCGTTTACATTTGTGCAAGCCAAAACGTAATAGTTTCCTGCTGCCAGCGACGAAGGCAAATCAGCGAGGTAGCTTCCAGAAATTTTCGCTTTGCTGGGCAGTGATATGGTGGCAAGGCCCTGCGTGGTTAACAGCACATCATCATTGGAATAATTCACATCAGTCGAGACGTAGAGTTGAACTGAAGTATCAGTAGCGGCAGCCCAGCCTGTATTTTTCAGGATCAAATTAACTTCAGCCGACGCGCCGGCTTTGGCTGATTTGGCCTTGGGCTGGACGGTTGCCTGCAATTGCGACGACGCAGCATCAACGGTGACCGTTCCGAGATTTTCGATTTCTGAATTTCCCTTTGTGACCGCCAGGATGTTGTACGTCCCTGCAGGCACAGTTGCTGGAACTAACGCCGAATTATTTGGCAATAATTTCAGCTTCGTGTCCGGATCAGCTACACTGAGCGTCGCCCCGATCTTGAGCAATTTGCGCGATACACCGTGCGATAAACTCAGCGTACTGTCACTGGATAAGTAGACCGCTGTGAATTTGGTATTCGACGAATTGGGATATTGGAAAATCCCGCCTGCGCCGACTTCGAGCGAGGCGCTGGTCGGCAAACTGGAGACCGGCAGTGTTGTCACCGGCGGCACAGTGATCGGCGGCAAGATAGGATTAATAGGATTAATAGGGTTAATAGGTCCAATTGGATTGATCGGATTGATAGTTTCCACATAAGGCGTGATCGTAATCGTTCCCGCATCCGCTTCATCATCACTCGGATTGGTATCCGTCGGCAGCGGATTATTCAGAGTTGTTAGAAAACTATATGGTTGAATCTGCACGAGCAACTGATAATTGCCCGCCGGTACATTTGTGGGAATACCAATATTCCCACCCGTGTAGGGCAGACCGGCAGTGAATAGCTGGTTTCCACCCGGTAAAAATTGCCCACTCAATTCATAATTGCTGCTATCTCCCCAAATCCCGCTCGTCGAAAGCTCGACGGTGATCTGATAACCCGTGCCCGCCAATGTGCCCTGTTGCACGACTGTGGGCTCGACATCGATATTACTTCCCGCAGCAGCGGTAGAGGGGAACGTCGCTCCCGTGACGCCATCATCCGGGGCAACGTAAGGAGTCACCGTGATCGTGCCAGCATTGAGCACATCGTTGCTAGGATTGGTATCTATGGGTGAAGACTGGAACACACCAACGATATCCTGGTATGGCTGCACCTGCACCAGCAATTGATAATCTCCCGCTGGTACATCAGAAGGGATCAAGACGTTGCCCGCATGGAAGGAAGTCGCGATCGTAAAAAAACCGGATTGATCGGGATCGAGCGTAATATTTCCACTATCTCCCCAGACGCCGCTGGTGGATAGCTGGATGCTGATGTTGTAATCGACATTCGCTAATCCGCCGGTGCGCGAAACCGTCGGCTCGACATCAATATCTGTTCCGGCAGCGGCGGTGGTGGGGAAAGTCGCGGAGGTTACCGAATCATCGCCGGTCGGCGCGGACTGCGTTGGAGGAATGATCGGCAAGATAGGATTCGTCGGCGACGGATTACTGCTGGTAATAGTAATTGCCCCCGCATCCACCGCGGCCTGGTTGGACGGAATATTAATCGTGTAATACCCTCCGCCGCTGTCGCTCGGATCGAGCGAAACATACAAAAGCAATTGATATGTTCCCGGGGCGACGTCCGAGGGAATTGCGATCTGGCCGCCGTCAAAATCTGTCGGAATATCACCCACAGGCCCGATCGCGATATCATCGCTGTTTCCCCAGATCTCATCGGTCGAAAGGGCAAAGCTCACGTTGTAACTGTAATTGAGCATCTCCGCTGAATTCTTGGTCGGCTCAACGTCGATCTCTGTTCCCGCTTGAGCGCTGGTTGGATAACTCACCGAAAGCAAGGCCATTTCTGAAGAGGGAGGCGATGCGACGATCATATTGCTGCTCTGATCTGCGGTGATAGTAATCGTTCCGGCATCCAGCATATCGTCGGCAGGATTCGTATCAGCAAGCGAAACGTCTTCGGTGGGCATTGCCTGCGTATCAATCAGCAATTGGTAGCTGCCCGGCGGGACTGTCGATGGGATCGTTATCTCGTTGGAAAAATTCTGGATGTCGCTGCTGGAGAGCAGGATATTATTGCTGTCACCCCATGTTCCGCTGCTGGAGAGGGCCGTGTGGACATAGAAATCGTTGTACGAAAAGGAGCCCGTTTGCACAAATGTAGGATTTACCTGAATGGTCGATCCGGCTGTGGCGGTGGAAGGGAAATTGGCGCTGCTCACGCCCAGGTCATCCCGATCATTTGGCGTGATGGTCAGAAACCCGGCATCGATCTCGTCATCGGTTGTATTTGTATCAATGCCCTGCAAAAAGCCATCATCGCTATTGAGAGCCATCTCCACTTTCAGGATGACATGATATGTGCCAGGAGGAACCGTCCCGGCTATGAAAATATTCCCTGAGTGATAAAGTGGAAAATCGCTGTCCTGATCCTGCAATGGCATTAATGCATAGTTATTCGGATTATTCGCTGACCCATCAGGGGAGAGATCCACGAAAACATCATAGTCTACGTTGGCTAGCGCGCCGGTCCGAATCACCGCTGGTTCGACATCAATGATTGCCGATCCGGCGGTGGCGGTGCTCGGAAAAGTCGCTCCGCTTAGGCCAAGGTCCGGCGCCACATAAGGCGCAACCGAAATTGCCCCGACATCCAGAATGTCATCTGCGGGATTGGTGTCTGTAAGCAGCGCCCCTGTCCCTGGCTTTACGCCTGAGACTTTCATTAACAGCTGATAATTCCCCGGCGCTACCGTCGAAGGAATCTGCAGCTCGCCGGAATGGAACAGGTTGTAAAGCGTTCCACTACCTGTTGTGACGTTGCCTGTCAGCGCGATGTCGTCGCCATTACCCCACGTGCTATCGCTGGAAAGCGCCACGCTGACGGTGTAAGGATTCGAAACCGGATTTCCCGAGATGTCCAGCATGCCAGTCTGCAGAACCTGCGGTACCACATTGATAAATCCACCGGCGGCTGCGCTGGACGGAGCGCTTGCCCCGAGCAATCCATAATCTGTCGGTAGTTGCGGTTGCATAGTCACCGACCCGGCGGCGAGTATTGAAAAAGTCCCCGCATCCAGCACGTCATCGCTGGGATTAGTATCGGGCAGAAATGTCTGGCCAGATTGGCTTGCGGTGCCGGGGGAAATCTGAAATAGCAATTGATAGTTGCCCGCTGGCACCGAGGCAGGGATTTGCACAACCGGAGAGAAAAATGGGTTGTCTCCGGCCATGATCCATGGCATCGACCCGACGGCAATATCATCACCGTTTCCCCAGACAGCGTCGGTTGATAACGCGATATTGATCGTGCAGGCGAGCCCGCGCATCGCCCCGGTCTCTACCACATCCGGCTGAATATTTAATGTTTGCCCCGCCTCAGGCAAGCCAAAAATCGCCACTGCGTCCAGTCCCAAGTCCCCTGTTGTCGGCGCGGGGGCTGTGGGGGGGCCATTGTATTGTATGGTAATCGTTCCGCCTGCCGCCGACAAAAGTCGTCGTTGCTCCAGAACCTCCATTCCAACGTGTTTCCTTCTCTTCCTCATAGCTTATAAGGGATCATAAGAATACAACTGTTGTCCAGTTCGGTCAACTAAAATCTCGAGTGCTAAGCACTTATTAACAATTGCTTTGCGGACATTCGACAGCTTCTCCACTTCAGTGGTGAGGTCTTCCGTTGTATCCTATCCCGATGCGCATTAAATCCATCGAACGCTTCTGGCTCGACGTGCCATTTCATCCCATCCCCGACCGCAACATGTCGCGCCAAAACTGGGGCTGGCGGATCAGCGAAATTCTTCGCCTTGAAACCGATAACGGCATCATCGCCTATGGCGAAACGCTGCCGAATTACACTTGGGGCAAAGTCTCGGACGAATCCATCGCCCGCGCCAAGGGCCAAAACCCATACGACATCATGTGGGATGATTCGCTGGGCGCCGGCTTGCAGATGGCCTGCTTCGACGCGGCTGGCAAAGCTGCTGGGGTTCCCGTGCATCGGCTGCTCGGCAATAAGGTGCGCGACTGGTGCCCGATCTCCTGGTGGGGCATCGATATGCCGCCAGAGGATTACGCCGCCGAAGCCAAGGACGCTGTCCGTCAGGGTTACACCTCTTTCAAACAGAAAGCACGCCCCTGGTTCGATGTCTACGAACAAGCCAAACAAACCTGCGCTGCCGTCCCCAAAAATTTCAAGCTCGATTTCGATTTCAACGAACATCTGGTGAACTCCGCCCATGCGATCAGTGTGCTGCAGGAGCTCGACAAGTTTTCCAACATCGCGATCTATGAAGAGCCAATTCGTCGCGATGACATCGAAGGGAACAAACGCATCCGCGCCGCCACGCGCTGCGCGATCGCGCTGCATTATCAATCCCACATGACCGTGGCCAATTTGCTTAGCGACATGTGCGACGGCTATGTCGTCAACGGCGGCGCATCGGCCATCCTCCGCGCCAACGGCTTCTGTTACGCCGCCAATAAACTCTTCTGGTTGCAATTAGTAGGAACAGCATGGACCACGGCGATGGCCATGCACCTCGGCTCTGTCTGCTCCCACGCCCAATGGCCCGCCGTCACGTGCATGAATATGTACTCACACGTCTTGGCGAAAAACCCTCTGGTAATAAAAGGCGGTTTCGCCCAAGTCCCCGAAGGTCCCGGCATCGGCTTGGAATTCGATGAAGCTGCCCTCGAAAAATATCGCGTCGATTCTCCCAAGCGCGATAACGCCAAAGCCATCTACGCCGTTGTGCGCGAAAACAAAGACAAAGTCTGGTACGCCGGCGAATACGGCCCCCAGGGCTACTGGACCCAAAACTGGCTCGGCAACCTCGCCGGCCACGAACACAACGTCAAACTCGAAACCTGGGCGGATGATGGCTCCAAAGAATGGGAAAAACTCCACGAGCGCGTCCAAATAGCGCCCGTGCGCGAATAAAATGTATCAGCCTCGGCGTCAGTGCGAATTTTTCCACCGATGCCGGCAAAACATTCGGCCAAATTGGCGATTCTCTTGCGATTACACGCCTATATTTGCCGAACATTGCTTATATTGAATTGCTAAATTAATAATTTGATTTAATGCTTCATCTGTCTGTGATAATCTCTTCACAAACTGGAGGGTTTTTATGCGCAGCAGATATTGTGTTCGTCGGGTGTTCGCCGCGGCGATTGTAGCCGGATCGTTCCCCGCATGGGGGGCATCGATCTCATCCACCTGGACCAATGCTGACGGCACCTATCTCTGGAGCGATCCGCTCAACTGGTCGCCCAATACCGCGTATCCGGATAACAACGCCAACGGCGGGGCGAATGATTACACCGTCACCGTGGGCGCGCCGGACCCCACCACTCTCGACGTCATCGCCACCGTCGATTCGCTGACCATCACCGCTGATGGCGAACTGTTCAGCAATCCCGGTTCCACCGATTCTATTACCACCATTCCCACAGGCTTCATCACCAACGCCGGTGCGGTCTCCACAACCGGCACGTCCGGATCGCTCCTAAGTTTCAACACCGCAAACCTGCAAAACACCGGCCTCCTCACCGCCGCTGGTTCCGACAACACTCTCGCCATCGCGCTGCCGAATGGCAGCACCAGCGGAACTATCAACAACACCAACGGCGACATCTCCGCCCACGACGGCAATGTCCAAATTTCCGACGATTTCACCATCACCGGCGGAACTTTCTTCAGCCACGGCACTGGCGCGATTATGCTCGGCAACGACACGCTCTCCGGCGTCACTCTCGCCTCCGGCGCGCAAGTCGCCATCGGCCCCGAAAGCTCCGCAACCATCGATGGCCCCACTCTCAGCAACGACGGCACGATCACCATCGATCCCGCCTTTGGCGTTCCCGGAGGCACTCTTACTTTCAATGGCAGCACGCTGCTCACCGGCTCCGGCACCATCGTCGTCAATGGAACCATTGATGTCCCCAGCGGCGATACCCTCACGCAGCAGGCGGGCCAAACGATCCAGGGATTTGGTACTTTCAACGGCACGTTAATCAACAGCGGCGTATTCAACGCCACCGGGAGCCTAAATTTCAACACTGCCAGCGTTACCAATACAGCAACCATTGAAAGTACGGCCGGTACTGGAGATTTGCTCGGATTTACCCTCCCCAGCGGCGTATCCGCCGGCACGATCGATAACACCGGCGGCACTATCGATGCCACCGGCGGTAGCCAAATCAGTATCGGCGACGGATTCACCATTACCGGCGGGACGATTCAGAGCACCGGCAGCAGCACGGTCGAATTCGGCGTGGATACGCTCAATGGCGTAACCGTAGCCGCGGGAAGCCAGGTTCTCGTCAACGGCGATGACGGCATCTTGACCATCGCCAGCTCGACCTTCACCGACAACGGCACCATCAGCGAAAATCCCGTTGGCGGTGGATTTCTCTTTGGAACGATGAACTTCAGCGGCAACACCACGTTGACCGGCTCGGGAACCATTGACGACGTCCCCATCATCATCGCCAATGGCGCCACGCTCACCCAGGATGTCAATCACACCATCGAAGGCCGCGGAACCATCAGCGGATCATTCATCAACAACGGTACCGTTAACGCTAACTCCTCGGGAAATACCCTCGCCATCGAAAACAATCTCACCAACACCAGCACCCTCGAAGCCACCGGCGGCGGAACATTGCAATTGAACGGATCCACGACCAATTCCGGCAGCATCTTCGCCGGCGCATCCAGCACGGTGATCATCTCCGGCCCGCTGACCAACACCGGCTCCATAAGCACCAACGGCGGATCGATCCAATTCAATAACAGTCTCACCAATAATGGAACAATCTTGGTAGATTCCGGCGACAACACCAGTATTGTTGCCGGCCAAATCACTGGCACCGGCAGCGCCGAAGTAAGTGGCTCGCTCACGGTAAATTCCATTAACCAAAATACCCTCACTATCGAATCCGGTTCCGTTTCCATCCGCCCCCGCGCCAACGGCGGCGGCCCGAGCACGATCAATCAACTCACTCTTTCTGGAACCGGTACCCTCGACCTGAGCGATAATAGTTTGACCCTCCCCTACACTGGCACCTCACCTCTGACGAGCATCCAGAACGACATCGCCAGCGCCTACGACAAAGGCAAATGGGATGGCGCCGGCATCACCACCTCCGCCGCTGCCACGCATCCCGGTACTTCTCTGGGCATCAAAGACACCGGCACACAAGTTCTTGTCCAATACACCTGGTACGGCGATGCCAATCTCGACGGCGTGGTCAATTTAGAAGACCTCACCACGATTCACGACAATCTGGGCAAAACCGGCGTCGGTTGGTCGGGCGGCGATTTCAATTACGATGGCATCGTCAACGCCGACGACGTCTCCCTGTTTCAACTCGGCGACGCTGAGCAAAACGGCCAATTCCCCACCGAACTCCCCGAACCGTCCGCCGTCTTCCTCTTGGCCTCCCTTGCCGCTATCCCCCATCGCCGCCGGCGGAACAGACACTGTTGAAATACCAGCGACCACGAATCAAATGCACTATTTCTTGTATTCACAAAACTCCAGCAGATTTCCCTCCGGGTCGCGAAAATAAACCAGCCGTTTTTTCACCCCGCCCGCATACTGTACCTGTGCCGTCGGCACCGTGCGCACCTCGCTGAAAAATTTCACCCCACTCAATCGCAGCTTTGCCACCAGCTCATCGATGGCATCTACTTTAAATGCCATATGTCGCAAACCAATACTATTCGAGATTTCAATCCCCGCCGGCCTCCCCCCCACCGGAGAGCGATATTGAATCAATTCAATCCGTGGCCCATCGGCCAAATCCAGATACACTACATCCGCTTCGACATCCGTCAGCCCCACTACCTCGTCAATCCATTCCCCATGGATCCGCACCTCTTTGGTCACCTTCAAGCACAATACATCCCGATAAAACGCGGTCATCATTTCTAAATCCGCTACCACAATATTTACATGGTCAATCCGCTCGATCATGCCCTCATCCTACCCATCCGAATTACGGTTCCAAGCCATCCGCCTACCCGCCACTGGCGATGGCACGTTCGACTGAGCTTGTCGAAGTCTTCATTGTCACTGATGAGTTTGCTATCTATTGAACATTTTTACGAAAATGGACCAGCTCGCGCAATCTTTTGCACCCGTAAAACGTATATTAAATATGTATTTTTAGATAGTTATGACTTTTAATTGCAGGCACAAATTTAGTTTTGACTAAACACAAATTCATACCTAACATATACCTAATTAATGCGGCGTTAGCGTTTGGCTTTGCTTGGTCTTTTTGATCGCATCGCCAGACAAAAATGAGTTAAGGCCAAGAGACGAAATGGAGTTCATCATGGCACTTCGCGCACGGCAGCCTGAGGCTGTCACCAAGCGGCTGAAGCTTTTCATGTTTGGCCCGGCGGGCGTTGGCAAGACGACGGCGGCCATTCAGTTCCCCAACAGCTACATCATCGATTGCGAGCGGGGAACGGAAAATTATGACAAGCTGATTGCTGGCAGCGGGTCGGCAGTTTTTTCCACCAATGACATCAATGAAGTCATTGCGGAAGTGAAATCGCTGCTGACTGAAAAACACGAATATCGCACGCTGGTGATCGATCCGATCACGACGATTTATAATGACCTGCTCGAAAAAGCGGAGCTCAAAGTCGGCACCGATTTCGGCCGGCATTATGGCGAAGCAAACAAGATCATGAAGCGTTTGGCTAACCTGATCATGGCGCTGGACATGAACGTCGTGGTCACCGCGCACGCCAAGACCGAATATGGCGACAACCTCCGCAAGCTCGGCTACACCTTCGATGGCTGGCGGCAGCTTGATTACTGGTTCGATCTGGTCGTCGAACTGGGCAAGAAAGGCAAAAAGCGTTTTGCCAAGGTCGTCAAAACCCGGCTCGATTCCTTCCCGGATGAAGATATCTTCGAGTGGTCTTACGACGCGATCCGTCAGCGCGTTGACGTAGCGATGCTAGAAAAGCAGGCGCAAACGATGCAGCTCGCCACGCACCAGCAAGTCGCGGAACTCAAAGAGCTGCTCAACATCGTCCGGTTGCCGGAAGGCACGACCGAGAAATGGCTCGCCAAGGCCGGCGTGGAGCAATGGGAAGACATGCCGGCGGATGCAATGAATAAGTGCATTATTTACGTGAAGAATCGCTTTCCCACAGCCGCCGCCGCGGCTTGACGCTCGTCAAATGAAAATTCGGATTCATCCGGAGGTGAACCTGATTTTTCATCGGCGGGGCGAAATGGATCGGATGTCCTGGTTCGATCCGGTCAGAGTTAACAGTGGCACTAAAGTGCCACCGCCGGTTTTGAAGCTGGCTCTGATTTTCGCCCGAAGCCCGGGACAGTTTTATGGGGGACGAATGGTCGAAGAAATTTCGACGAGCCAATCGACTGTTCGTCCCTCTTTCGTTTTTTATTCAGAAGTCGTACGGAAACTTGCACAAAAAAATAGCCGGCGGTCAACGACCGCCGGAAGGAATTCCGGGACTCGTTGAGTCCTGGCTATTGATCATCGCAGTTTGCAGACAGTTTTTTTATCTCCAGCCCATTGGGTTGGTCAAAGGAGTTTTATCATGACCGGTTTCAACAAAGTAATGCTCATGGGCCATCTGACTCGCGACCCGCAGATCAAATATCTGCCCAACCAATCGGCCATCACCGAATTCGGCCTCGCCTGCAATCGCCATTTCAAAACCGCCCAAGGCGAGGAAAAAGAGGAAACCCTCTTTGTCGATTGCACCGCCTTCGGCAAACCCGGCGAAACCATTCACAAATGGTGCCAAAAGGGCAAACCCCTTTTCATCGAAGGCCGCCTAAAACACGACACCTGGACCGATAAAACCACCGGCGGAAAGCGCAGCAAGATTTCGGTCGTGGTGGAAAGCTTCCAGTTCCTGAATGTGGCAACTACTCCCAGCGTAACTCCGGAAAGGACCGAACAGGGCGGCAAATTGGCGGAGCCGCAGGGCAATCTCGCTTTCGCCGAGGCGGATATTCCGTTTTGAGGACGTCTGATATCGCATCCACGCCGGGCGTGAGGTAACCCAAAGGCCCGGATTAATTTGCGATAATTTTTCGATGCTCCAACTGTCGGGTTTGCCGATAAGAACAGTAAAGCCCGGTGAATTTGTGTCGCCGGGCTTTTCATTTGCTCGTATTTATTTAATGAGAAAAGCCATGGAAACGCGCTACACCTTTTCGCTCAATGGAAGTGACTGGACCGGCGAATACACGAGCCGTCCCGACGCCCGCGCCGCCGCCATCAACGCCGCCCACCGCCAAACCCAGCCCCCAGGCGTCGTCTACGTCGGCAAAATCATCCCCGCCGACCCCCAGAGCGCCCACCATGCCGAGTTATTAACCCGCACCATGTCCGAACGCGCCGCCCGCGCCGGCGTCAACCAATATCTCTCTGGCTTAAAACCAGACCAACTCCGCGACCTCGACCAGGCTTTATCCCAAACCCTCGATTCCTGGCTCGACCGCCACCACCTTCGCCCCACCCAATTCGGCGTGCAGGCCATCAGCGAATATCCCGTGCCGACTGCTCCGTTGGTAACGCAGCCGAGTGAGAAGGAAGTGAGTGATTTAGGGCCACCACGGCAGGTGGCGTGAGATGCTAACAAAGCCTCATGTGTTTGTTCCATGTTGATTTCACAACAGCAAAATCGCTAGTGGTTGGTTTTCCAATTCGTTGCTGCAGCAAATTCTTTTCCATCGTCACAAGCCGATTCAACCGAACCACTGAAGGCTTGAGTAGCCCCGCTCTTTGCCAATCATTAACAATCACATCAAACGGCGTGGAATAATTCTTCGAAGTGATTCGACAAATCAGCACATCAGCGCCAAAATCAAAGAGCACCAGCACGGGCCGCGTTTTACTGAATTGCCCTGAGGTGAATGGAAAGGAACAGACAAAGACCTCACCGGCCTTTAGCAAATTTGTCATAAACCGCATCTTCCGCTGCATCGTCCTTCATGAATTGTTCGTAAGCCGCTTTCTGCCAATCGGCATTATTATCGTCGCCGTATAAAACAATCACCTTTGCCTTGCCTGATGAAGGCAGCTGCTTGGCCACCTTCTTCGGCAACTCCAGCGCTGTTTTCCCGGTGAGATTTGTCTCGAATTCGATAGCTTGCATGGTGCAATTCTAAGTCCAATCGTAGCGAGGTCAAATTTCACTCTATAAAGTGGAGCGCAAAAATTGTAAGGGTGCCTGAGTAGTCCTTACGCTGCAAAGCGTATATTCATCCACGCAACACGATTGCCTAAGCATTAAGTCTCCTAAGGGGCAATGAGGCTTCAAGAAATTCGTTAAAGGATTCAGCAAGTAAGTCGCGGCGCCGCTCCCAGAATTCATTAGCACAATCTATAGACCAAAGTTTCGCGTCCGGGGGGATACACTGGCTCTTTAGCACATTTGGGTTCAGCCGCTTTAGATATACTTCCGGACCCGTCTGTCCGATTGACTTATTAACATCTCCTACGATGAATGCAATATTGGCAATATTGTCGGCATCAGAACGCTTGCGTTCAGAAAATTGGGCGCGTGGAAGGATATGGTGGCGATCGACAGCACTTTGCAAGAGCATCTTCGAGCCGGTGTAAAAGTCGAGGATTCCTCGGTGCATACACGCTATGTAAAGTGCGAGAAGACCACTTCGGTCAGCCAAGGCACCGTTGAAATCTGATGGCGCAGCATATAACGATGTACGCACTTGCCGTAAATTCTTGAGTAACGCCCCAATGGGATCCGAATCTCGGCAGGCCTTCAGATCCTGGTCCAACGCCGTCTCACTCGATCCGCTATACCGATGGAGTAAGGCTGCGAGTGCTAGCCAAGCAACCATCCCTCGTGCGTCCCTCTCGCGAGGGCTGCTAGTGGCGCACAATGCAATGAGAGGTACGAGAAGCGCCCCAGACCACAGAATATCCATATTGACCAGACCGTTCGCTTCGTATCAAGCCAATAGCCAACTCAGTTCCTCGCTTCGTTTCTTTCCAGGCTTCTAGGACTTCGCTTCGCTCAAGTTCGTGGAGTGGCGTTCGATTTCGTCCATCCGGTCGTGCCACAAAAGCACATGCGCGGAAAAGGTGCATGATATTCATTCGATAAAAGCCCGCTTGCTTTAAAGCTGCGAGAAAAGGCGCAACTTCGTCGGCAATAAATCCAGTATGGCGCGAGGCAACGTGCGCGCTTTCGATATCTTGTCGTTTGAGCCGTACACCCAGCGTATTAATACGTTCGAACGCCAGTACGGCATCCTTAAATGAATGGTCAACCATGCGAACGATCGGGACCTCGTATTCGAGTATCTTGCGCGCCCGCTCAAAACGTGCCTCCCTTTTATCTGCTGAACTTCCTCCATCCAGATTTCGCCGCAATTGCCGATACAATTCGTCGTCCCAAATTTCGGCCAATCGCACCCAGTTTCGGTCATTTCGTGTAGCAGCATTTGCTAATGCGAATCGATCCTCTGCTGGGTTGAAAACTACCTCTATGTCCTCATCGCCACTTAAAGTTCGAGCTAAAGTAATCACTCGCTGTTGGCCATCTATTAACCAACTCATTGTCGCTGATCGAACGGGGCGAGGCTCTCGGCGCCTCGCCCTTGCGATCTCGTCGCTTTGCCAGAGCAATAAAGAAGACACTGGAAATCCCCGATACAGGGAATCAATAAGTAATGGCGCTTTATTTTTGCGCCATACGTATTCCCGCTGAAACTCTGGTATTACGATACGGCCAGATCGATATTCCTCAATTAGCGTCCTTACTTTTACGTTCTGATGCTCGAGCCTCGGCTCAGTCATAGTAATTCTCCAACCATTAATGAAGTGTGATCAGCGTGTTAATTCTAACGCGCTTTACGCGTCTTCACCGCCGGCCAGCTTTTTCTTGCTCCGTGTTGATCCTCGTGCCGTTTGATTCTGCCCAGCACCGCGATCATTTCACAGGCTGCATCGGCGGCGTTGATGCCGCTACGGCTATGCGGCCCGCGCGTGCGGGATAAGGCCTGCTGCTGGTCATTCGTCGCTAAAACGCCGAAAATCACCGGCAGCGAAAATTTCAACCCGACTTCGCGCAATCCGGTGGCGCAATTGGCGGCGACCAGGTCGAAATGCGGCGTCTCGCCGCGAATGACCGCGCCCAGCGCGATGACGGCGGCGTAGCGGCCGGTCGCTGCGAAGGCCTGGGCGGCGACCGGCAATTCAAATGAGCCAGGCACTCGCTGCACGTCGATGCGCGCCATGGCGATCCCGTTCTGCTCGAGCCGATTCACGCAATCGGATAATAATTGATCCACGATATCAGCATTGAACCGTGCTGCGGCGATGGCGATGCGCGTGGAGCGAGGGAGGGATAGGTGCAGGGGTTCGGGAATGCTCAGGCTCATGGCAGGAGCGTAAGAAGCCGGGCACAGTCCAGCAAGTAGTAGATTGAAAAACTTTTCCTACACCCTATTTAGCGGCGGTGCGCAGCACCGCGCTT
>DASXDR010000096.1:0-27595 GCA_036490535.1 Tepidisphaeraceae bacterium
TCTGACTTTGGTGGAGAACAGCACCGCGCAGCTGATCTTCACGAATTCCGGCGGAACGCTGGATACTGTTACGGCAGATAACAATCTGAATGTGTGGTCCAACACAAACAATGCCAATGTGCATATCTATAACACGCTGACATTAGATAATGCGGTTTTGGAGATCGGCGGGTCATCCACAAGCTACTACGGTTATGTTTATCTAGGCACTCCTGGCATCGCCGCGGCGAATATTCAAGTTGCTAACGGAGCGACCGGGGAAATTCGTTTCGGAGCCAGCACCGGCAACGATCTGATTGATGATTCCAACCTGACCACCAGCAGCGGCGATGCAACTTTAATTTCGAGCGCCGCCGCCCCCCTGACCCTCGATGGAGCCAACGGAACCATCTATCAGGAATATCAAACCGCCAATACCTTCACCAACCAGGGAACCATCAACGAGAACGGCGGCGGAACGCTGAATCTGGATAACAGCTGGATCAATGCCGGAACCATTGAAGCCACCAATGGCACGATCGCCATCGCTTCGTTTACCAATAACGGAAGCATTCTTGCTAACGGCTCGGGCTCTACGCTCACACTGGGCACGAGCACGAATTCCTGGAACAATGCGGGAACGATTATCTCCAGCAATTCGGCCACCGTGAATCTCGGAGGTGTTTTCATGCCCACGGGCCTCGGCGTTTTCAATCGTGCCGGTGGAACTGTCAATCTGATTGGCACGCTGAATTTGAACAACCAGGTTCTTAATCTCACCGCGGCCCTGGGCTCATGGGTGCTCAAAGGCGCGCTAATTGAAAATGGAACCATCACCACGAGCGGCGGCGCGGAGCTGATCGCGGGGTCGAGCAGTAACACGCTGAACTCGGTAACGCTAAACGGAACGCTCGATATATCACAGGTTTCCAATGCCCAGGCGACCGTCGAGGGGGGGATGTTGCTGAACGGCACGATCCTGATCGGGAATTCGAGCGGATCGACCTATGGGGCACTTTATTTCGGAACATATAACGCCGCAGCGGGGAGTCTGACCGGAACCGGCACGGTCACCATGGGGGCGAGCATTAACAATACGTTTGATGATTATTCGAATCTGTCCGGGCAACAAACACTGATCGTGGGGCCGAACATTACCATCAATGCATCCAATGGAACGGTCGGCGGAGCGTTCGCGGGAGATGTGCTGGTCGAAGAGGGAACGCTTAACGTCTTCGGGCAGGGAAATCTGTCGATAGAGCATCCACTGGTATTGGGACAAAGCGGCGCCAATACGGGTGTGCTGAATGTTTCGCCTTCGGCGACGGTGAATTTTTACACCAGCGGGATTACCGGCGCGAGCACTAATTTCGCGGCGTCGGATGCGGCGGGGTTGATTGTATTCAATGGTGGGTCAGCAGGATCGCCGCAATATCTCGAGGCGATGAGCCAGGACCTGGGGGATGTCAGCAGTGGATTTAACAATAATTTTGATTATGGCACGATCACCGTCACGCAAGCGGGATATGTGCGGCTTGAGGATCTATCCAACAACACGGGCGGCACGAGCGCCGAGGCGGTGTACGCCAATGCGCTGCTGGTCAACACCGGATCGACGCTCGATTTGAACGGGCTGAATCTTTATACCAGAGCCTCGCAGGTCAATGGCACGGTGATCAATGGGACGATTACGCAATTGCCCAATGCCGGCGCGCTGACGATGAACACACCTACGCCGGGGAAACTTTCCACGGCTGGCGAATTGGATCAGTGGTCGTTCTTCGAGCATGGTGGACAGCAGATTTCGGTGGTGGTGAATCCGGGGAACACGTCTTCCTCGCCCGCGCCGATTTCTCCATCGCTGGGATATGCCAAGGTTGAATTGCTTGATGCGAATAACGATGTTCTGGGGAGCAGCAGCGGAGGTTTTGATCAGCTGGTAACGATTAATGATGTGACGCTGCCTGCGGACGGAACGTACAAGATTGAAATTAACGCGCCCTCGGGGCACACCAGCTCGACAGGGAATTATGTTGTCGGGGCGTATGACGTAACACCGAATATTCATTCGCTGACGTTGAATGAAAACCAGGTGGGGAATATCGGAACAGCATTTGGAATTGATCAATGGAATTTCTCCGGAGGCGCGGGGCAGCAGATTCAATTTAATCTGCTGAACGAAACCACATCAGGATTGGAATACACGCTGACCGGCCCGAATGGATACTCCGCATTCAACAACGCAGCGGGCAGCTCGGGATTGATCGACCTGCCGTCGAGCGGAAATTACACGCTGAGCGTGTCGGGACTTAACGGTCAGATCGGCCAATATGCTTTCAATATCACACAGACATCGCAGGCGGCGCTGACGTTGGGGAATTTGTATAACGGAACTTTCCAGGCCAGCGGGCAGGCGCAGCTGTTTACAGTGCAGGTGACGGTCTCGCAGCCGTTGTCGATTACGCTCAATGACCTGGCGGCGACGGATCATACGGAGCTATATGCACGCCTCGGGGCAGCGCCGACATTGCAAACCTTCGATGCTGGCGATAGCTCATCGGGTTCGAGCCATACATTGCTGGTGCCGGATGCAACCATCGGAACGTGGTATATCCTTGTTTATGGCGAAGCGATCACCAGCGCTCCACAGCCGTTCACGTTGCGAGCGACCAGCGGCGAAGTGGTGATTACCAAATCCGAGCCCGCTTCCAGCGCAGCGAATCTCGCCACGACGCTGACAATCAACGGCGCAGGATTTAACGGCGGATCGCGCGTCACCCTCGTTTCCGATCTCGCGGGAATGACCATATCCGCTAGCACTTCTTCATTGGATTTGCCAACACAAATCACTGCGACATTCAACGCCGGCACGATCCCCGCTGGCACATATTCCGTAGTTGTCACCCAGGCAGACAATACATCTGATACGCTACCCGACGCCCTGACGGTCGCCGCTGGCGGGCAAGCAACGCTGACCACCAGCATCGTGCTGCCCAACCCGATTGGGTATCACATTTCATCCGTGCTGTATGTCAATTATGCAAACACCGGCACGGTCGCCATGCCAGCGCCGCTGCTGATTTTCACCGCGTACATGGATGGCAAACAAGGCGCGTTAATGACATTGAATGCCGCATTACAAACCGCCGGATTCTGGACCACCAGCACGCCGGCGGGTTTCTCGCAAACGGTGGAAATCCTGGCCAGCGGCGCAACCCCCGGCGTGCTGGAACCGGGCGAATCAGAGCAGGTCCCAGTCTATTATGATGGCTGGCTGAACAACCAATGGGATTTCAATCGCCCACCGATCACCTTTTCGATTTCATCCATCCAGGCCGACAACACGCAGACCATCAATTGGTCCAGCCAGGAAGCCGCCCTCCAGCCAACTGGCATCAGCACCACCGCGTGGAACACGATCTATAACAATCTCGAATCCGTAGTAGGCACCACGGGCGGATCGTACGTGCAGATGCTGGACAGCAATGCTGCCTATCTTGGCCGGCTTGGAGAGAATGTGGACGATGTAAGCAGCTTGTGGTCCTTTGCTGTCGAACAGTCCAACGCCAATATCAGCCCGGTGGGGCAAATGTTGACCTCGGCGACGGATGACACGCTTGCGATGCCGGGCAGCTTAACTTTTGCGTTTGATCGCGAGTTTGCGACATCGATCAGCGGGCGCGATACGGTCGGGCCTTTTGGGTATGGGTGGTCTACGTCGTGGGACACGTCGTTGTCCGTGGGGTCGGATGGGACAGTAACTCTGATGGGTCAGGAAGGATCGCAGCGGATTTACGAGCCAGACTCGCGCACGACGGGAGCCTATTTCTCGTCGCCGGGGGATTATTCCACGCTCACCGCAGTGAGCGGCGGATATAAGCTGACCGAGACAGATGGCTCGCTTACTTTCTACAATTCCAACGGCACGCTCGGTTACATTGAAGACTCCAACGGCAATAAAATCACCGCGGGATATAACTCCAATAATCAACTGGCCACCCTGACCAGCTCGGCGAGCGGGACGATGACTATCGCGTATAACCCTGCGGGTCTGATCAGTTCCATTACTGATTCGGACGGGCGAGTAACCACCTATACGTATGAGGGTTCGAATCAGCATCTGCTCTCGGTCACCGGATATGGCGGGCAGACCACGAGCTATGCTTACAATTCTGACAATTCGCTTGCTTCGATCACCTATCCTGGCGATACGCATCAATATTACACCTACGATAGCGAGGGGCGGCTCGCCAGCGATTTTGTGGATGGCAATCAGGAGAAGGTCAGTTATGCGTATAACGAAGGCGAAGTCACGGCGACTGATGCGCTGGGCGATGCGACGAGCCGATACTTTGATGCTAATGGACTCCTGGTAAAGAGCGTCGATGCGTTGGGGAATGCGACATTTGCCACGTATGATGCGAATTTTGATCTGATCAAGCTGACCGATGCGAACGGGCAGACGGAGCGATTCACATACGACGCCAATGGGAATCTCACCAATTCCACGGATGAATTGGGGAATACCACCACTTATACCTATAGTGGCACGCTGAATCGGCTGTCTTCGAGCACGGATGCGAATGGGAATACCACAGCGTATGCCTATAACTCCAATGGCGATCTGACTTCGATTACCTACGCGAACGGGAGCACGGATTCGACCACATACGATGCGGATGGCGACGCGATTTCGTTCACCAATCCATCGGGGCAGGTTACGACCTATACCTACAACTCGGCAGGGGAGATCACCAAGGAGACTTTTGCGGATGGCACGTCGACGACGTTGACCTACGATTCGCGCGGCAGGTTGGCGACGGCGGTGGATGCCAGCGGGACGATCACATTTACTTACAACACCGCAGATCAATTGACGGAAGTGGCGTATCCCAATGGACAATCGCTCACGTTCACCTACAACGCTGCCGGCGAGCGGACGCAAATGGTGGATAACACGGGGTACACGATTAATTATTCGTACGACTCGGCGGGAAGGTTGTCGGAATTGACGGATGGCTCAGACAATCCGATTGTCACTTATACATATGATGCGGCGGGCAGGCTGTCGAAAAAGACCAATGGCAACGGAACTTACACCACATATACCTATGACGCTGACGGGAATGTGATTGATCTGATCAATTACTCGGCCAGCAATGGGGTTCAATCTAGCTTTGCGTATACCTATGACGCGGTCAATGAGCGGACTTCGGAAACCACAACGGCTGGCACGTGGGTTTACACCTATGACGCAGCGGGCGCGCTAACGCATGCGGTTTACACCCTCACGGGGCAAGACGCGGCCTCGCAGGATCTCGCTTATTCCTATGATGCCAATGGCAATCTCACGCAGACGGTGATTAATGGCGTTACTACGGCGTATGTGGTTAACAAGGTAAATGAATACACCAGCGTCGGCGGAGTTGCGTATACCTATGATGCTAATGGCGATCTGACCTCGGATGGAACCAACACCTATACCTATAACCCGCTGGGGCAACTCGCGAGTGTAAGCAATCTCAGCGGGACCACCAGCTATACGTATGACGCGCTGGGCAATATGAATTCCACCACTGCGGGCGGAGTTACCACGAATTATCTGGTTGATCCGACTGGTGAAGGGAATGTGGTTGCGCAATTCAATGGCAGCACGTTGGTTTCGCACAGTATATATGGATTGGGTTTGGCAGCTCAAGTCACGGCTAATTCTAACGTATATTACTACGGCTTCGATGCTACCGGTTCGACGGCGCAGCTCACCAATGGCGCGGGAAGTGTGGTTGATAACTATAGCTATTTGCCGTTCGGCTCCTTGCTGAGTTCCAGCGTGACCGTGGCGAATTCCTTTAAATTTACGGGGCAGGTTGGCGATCTCACCGATAGCACGGGCCTGGTATCCATGCGGGCGCGAGAATATTCGCCGACGTTGGGTCGATTCCTCACCACTGATCCTGCTGGAGCGGGGAATAATCCGTACGAATATGCACTGAATAACCCGGTTTCTTATATCGATCCGGCTGGGCTGCTCCCCAACGGAGCGGCGTTGTACAAGATTCATCTCTTTGCCAATCTGAGCGCGCTGCTGAAATCCATCATCAAGATCATCCCGTCGCACCCGGTGCATGGCGGGGTTGTCTCCATTGTTGGCGCGGTCGGTAAGTCCACCAGTACGAGCCCGAATCCTTCGAGCAATAATAGTCCTTATAACAACCCGAATGATAACGACCCGGATGACAATGATAATTCGGATGATGACAATTCAGATGATGATGATAACAACTTAGATAACACGGATAATAATAACGACAACAATAACGACGACGATAACAATAATAACGATAACAACGACGACAATCCGGATAACAACGACAACAACAATAACGACAATAACCCGGATGATCCGGATGATCCGGGGCCTGACCCTGATCCGGGGCCGGGCGATCCGGGGCCGGGCGGGTCCAGCGGCTCGGTGACTTCGCACGATCCGAATCTCAAGACCGGGCCGGCGGGATATGGCACTGAGAATTTTGTGCAGGATACGGGATCCAGCGCGTTCCCGTACACGATTGAATTCGAAAACGCTGGTCCCGGCTCGAAAGATGCCAATGGCAACTCACTGCCTGAATCCGATTGGGCGACTGCTCCCGCGCAGCAGGTGACCGTCACCGATCAGCTCAGCTCTGATCTCGACTGGTCGACTTTCCAACTCACGGGGATCAGCTTCGGCGACATCCACCTGACGATTCCAGCAGACAGCCAGCAGTATCAGACTGAAGTCTCCATGACTTATCTCGGAGTCACATTTGAAGTGGAAGTGCAGGCTGGCATTCACACCGACACGGGCGTGGTCTATGCCGATTTCTATTCGATTGATCCCAACACGGATCTGCCTCCGAGCAATCCGCTGATCGGATTCCTGCCGCCGGAACCAATCGATCCCAACGATCCCTCCGGCGATGGCACGGGAGCGGGTATCGGCATGGTCAGCTATACGGTCGATCCCAACCAGGATTTGGCCAGCGGGACGCAGATCAACAATGTCGGGACGATTACTTTTGACACCAATCCCTCGCTCACGACGGATCAGGTGAATGATGAAGACCCGAGCCAGGGGATTGATACGTCGAAAGAAGCGACGGTGACGATTGATAACACGCCGCCCACGAGCACCGTGACAGCGCTGCCTGCGAATGATCCGGCGACCACTTTCCCGGTTTCGTGGTCGGGAAGTGATGGGAGCGGCTCGGGGATTGCCAGCTACACAATTTACGCTTCTGTAAATGGCGGAGCTTTCTCGCCGTGGCTGACGGATACCACGCAGACCACTGCTGATTACACGGGAACGATCGGCAGCAGTTACGCATTTTATTCCGTGGCTACGGATAATGTTGGAAATGTCGAGGCGCAGCATGCTTCGGCGGATACGCAAACCACGCTGATCGCTAACACCATGACTCCGGTGGTGAGCGCGGGCGGCAATCAGACCATCGCGGGCTTAACTCTTTCTCGGAGCGGCTCGTTTGCTGATACCGATAGCGGCGATAGCTGGACTTCCACCGTGGATTACGGCGATGGGACGGGAGCGCAAACGCTCACGCTCAACAGCGATAAAACATTTACGCTCTCCCACACTTACGCGCTAGACGGCACGTACAACGTCGCGGTGAATGTGATCGACGCGGCTAATCATGACGGCAGCGCGCAGTTCACGGTCATCATGGATAGCACGCCCCCGGCAGCGACGCTGGGGAATGTGTCGACCGCCACGGCGGGCGCGAGCTCGGTTACTTTCAGCGTGACTTATACCGATGCAAATGGCGTGGACAACACCACGCTCGGAGGTGGAGCGATCACCGTCACTTTGCCCAATGGAAATAGTGTCACCGCCAATCTGCAAAGTCAGAGTGGTAGCGGTTCTTCCGTGACCGCGACCTATTCCATGAGCGCTTCCAGTGGCACATTCAGCGCAAATGATAATGGGACATATACGATCAAGCTCGCCGCGGGCTCGGTGAAAGATGTACCGGGAAATGCGGTGGCCGCAGAGACGCTGGGAACATTCTCGATAGCGCTTAGCGGCGGAAATGGCGGCTCGACAAACGATACCACGCCGCCGACGGCTACGGTGGCATCGGTTGGGACGCCGACTATTGATACCACGACGCTGAGCTTTGTGGTTGATTTCTCCGATGACGTGAGCCTGAATACGAATTCGATCGCGACGGGCGATATCATCGTCACGGGGCCGGGCAATTTCAGCCAGGTGGCGACGCTGGTCAGCGGGCCGAGTTCCTCTTCGGCTACAGCGGCGACGGCGACGTTTCAGATTACCGCACCGGGCGGATTCTTTACGGATGCGGATAATGGCAATTACAGCATTGCGCTCGATGCCGGCACGCTGCTGGATACTGCTGGTAATGTGGCGGCAGCGGCGACGATCGGCTCGTTCGCGGCGAACATCGCAGCGCCGGCTTCGCTGCCCGATCTGACGGGCACGATCAGTTCTATTCCGACTACCGTTCTGCCCCTTTCCAAGAAGAACGTGGTGGTGATTGATGTCTCGAATTCCGGAGCTAAGCCGATCAAGGGCAATGTGCCTTTCACCCTCTATGCATACACCGGCACGTTCAATGCCAGCTCGGCGATTCCGCTGAGCAGCGGCATACTGAAAGTGAATTTGAAAAACGGGTTTTCAAAGGCATTTTCAGAATCCTTTGTCGCGCCGACATCGATTAGCACGGGCGATTACCACATTGCTGCCGTGCTCGATCCGCACGATACGATTTCCGAAGAATACAAATCGAACAATACGATTCTGTCCGGCGGCACGAGCCATTTCGAAGCGCCGACGGTCGATGTGGGGATTACATTCACCCCGCCCGGCGCGATCAGCACAACCAAGAAGAGCAAAGTTTCGGTGAATATCACCAATCACGGCAACGTCACCGCCAGCGGCACGGGGACGATCCAGCTGTATGCATCCACCGATCAGAGCGATCTGCAAACCCTGCTCGGGACGCTGCCAGGCAAATTCTCGCTCAAAGCGGGAGCGAGCAAGAAGTATTCCGTAACGGTCGCGAATGATGCGTCTCTCAAAGGAGAGCAGGAATATCTGATTGCGGTGGTGAGTTATTCGGGGTCGCCAGCGGATGATAATGCAGCGAATAATACGGTGTTCTCGAGTTCGCAGGTGTCGTTTACGTGATGCGGATTTTTCGCGGTTAAATGATTTTGGGGTAGCAAGCACATTGGCAGTGGCACTGAAGTGCCACCGCCGGTGAGAGAAATCCATGCGCAGGGATGAAGAATGATTTAAAAATCGAATTGGTCGATATTGTCTTTGGTGAATGTGAAAGGCATGCCCAGGAGAATATTGTCGCCTTTGATTTCCATTTTCCCGAGTCGACCGGCGGTGAAAGAGGTGGCGCCGGGTTTGAGGGTGCCATCGGCTAGATCGTGGGCAGCGTGGACGGTGAGATAGCCGAGGTCCATGGTGTTCCAGAGGACGACGTAGGGGGTGATGCCGGCGTGGACGTATTTTTTGTTGTCATTGGGCAGGCCGATGCCGATGACGTGGACGTCTGTGCGGCCGGACTGCTTGACAGCTTCGGAAGCGCCGGGGACGGCGGGGACGCAAATGGACATCAAGAGCTTGACGTTGGGATAGGCATTGAGAATTGCGTTGGCTTTGTCGAAGGCGACGGCTTGCTTGTCATCGCAGGGCTCGATCGTGATCAGGTGAATGTTGGGATATTTTTCCTGGCAACGCTGCTTGATGTACTTCTGCCATTCGTTCATGTTCGAAGCGGTCAGCGAGGCGGTGATGATGGCGAAATCACCTTTGTCGTTCATCACCTTGGCGGCGTCGTCCATGAGGGTTTGGCCGATGCCCTGGGGGGTGGCCTGGTTCACGAAAAAATCACGCGCGTCCGGATCGGCATCGGCGTCGAAGGTGATGACCTTGATGCCATGAGCGCGGGCTTTCTTGAGGACGGAAGACAGGCCGCCGCGATTTTCGACGGCGGCGGCGATGGCGTCGATCCCGCCGCGCGTGATCCAGGTTTCGACGGTTTCGTTTTGCTTGGCGGGATCGGGATCGGTCGGGCCATCCCAAATCAGATTCACGCCGAGCTCTTTGGCGGCTTCGTCGGCGCCTTTTCGGCAGGCGATGAAATAGGGATTGCCCTTGCTCTTGGGCATCATGGCGATGGTCATGGGGTGCTGCGGTGTCGACTCGGTAACGTCTTTGTCGGGCACTTGGCTCTCCACGCGAATACTCGTGGGCTGAATCCTGCTGACCAACCAGAAATTTCCACCGGCAACAATCAAAGCGGCGATCAGGATGACGATGCTTAGAACCGCAAGCTGGGAATTTCTCATGTTCAGCTCCTCTGGGTTTGGGGTCGGGCCGAGGACGGCCCGGCTCTTTTGCGTAGGTATAGTTTTATTGTGTGATACGAATGCGTCGAGTCCGATGGCTAGAAGTAGCAGGGCACCGGTGAGAATGGCGGTGAGTTCGCCGGGTTGGTCGGCGAGGGCAATGCCGTCTTTGAGGACGACGATCAATAATAATCCGAGCAGCGTGCCGATGATGCTGCCGCTGCCGCCAAAGATGGATGTACCGCCCAAGACAACCGCAGCGATGGCGTCGAGCTCGAAACCGGTTCCTGCATCGGCCTTGGCCTGTCCCCAGTGGGCGGTGTAGATAATCGCCGCAACGCCGGCGGATAAGCCGGAGAGAATGTACACCAGGGCGAGCCGGCGATTTACGGGAATCGCGGCGTAGCGCGCTCCATCGGGTGAATAGCCGATGGCAGACAGGGCCCGGCCGATGGTGGTTCGCTGCAAAATGATCCAGAAAAACAGGGCGGCGAGGATGAAGATGAAAACCTGAAATGGGACAGGGCCGAGAGAGGCCTGGCCGATGGAGAGGAACCAGTTGGGGAATCCCGTGTAGTTACGCGCTCCGCCGGTGATGCCTTCAGCAATGCCGCGGAAAAGCGAAAAGGAGCCTAGCGTGACGATCAATGCGGGGATACGCAGGCGCGTAATCAACCACGCATTAAGCGCCCCGCCCAGCGATGCAAACCCGAGTGCGCAAATTGTCGCGAGCCACAAGGGCAAATGAAAATCCTGCCAGAGCATTCCCAGGACGATTGCGCAAAGGCCCAAGAGTGAGCCGACGGAAAGATCGATTCCGCCGGTGACGATCACCAAGGTTTGCGAAAGGGCGAGCAGGCCAAGCTCGACGCTGAGACGGAGCACTTCGAAGAAATTGGCGACGCTGAAAAAATTCGTTCCCAACAACGAGAAGACAATGATCTCGATGATCAAAAGCGCAACCAGAATGCTCTGCTGCGTGGCGAGAAGAAAATTGCGCGATTCGGTGCGATTGCTCATGCGCTTTGGCCCTCGCGCGAGAATGCATCGGATGCGACCGCCAGGAGAATGATCAAGCCCTGGATTGCTTTGGCCCACTGGGAATGGGCATGGAAGAAAAGCAGAGCCGGGCCGATGGTCGCCAGTAAAGCGACGCCAATCAGCGTGCCGAGGAGTTGTCCGCGACCGCCGGAGATAGCTGTGCCGCCGATGACGACGGCGGCGATGGTTTGCAGTTCCAATCCTTCGCCCGTGTTGGGATAGACCAATTCAAAACAGGCGGTGTTCAGAAGAGCGGCCAGCGCGGTTAAGGTCCCCATTAAAACAAAAACCCAAAAGACAACGCGTTTGGGCCTGATGCCGGCGAGGCGAGCCGCTTCGCTATCCGATCCCACCGCGTAAATCGCACGGCCGCCTGGCAGCCATTGCAGAGCAACTGCGAAAACTGCAAAGACCAGCAGTGCCGCGAGCACCACAAACCATTGCCCGCTGGATTGCGATAATCCAAGCCATTGAAATGGCACGTGCACGGGCGCCCCTTGCGTCGACCAGAGAATCGCACCGCGCAGGATGACCATCGTCGCCAGGGTGACCACGATGGAAGGCAGTCCAGCGACGGCAATCAGAACGCCGTTACCTGCGCCCATCATCGCGCCGGCCAGTAACGTGAGAAGAATTGTGATAGGTAGCGAGCAGCCGGCGGCAGCGAGTGTTCCCGCCAACGTGCCGCAAACCGAAAATTGCGAGCCGACTGAAATGTCGATTTCTCGCGCCAGAATGACGAGTGTCATTCCCACCGAAACAATCAACATCGGAGCGGCGCTGATCCAGATTTCGCGGAATTGCAGGTGGTAAAATTCTGGTCGCAATACAGCCAGCGCCAGGAGCAACAGCAGATAAGCCGCCGCCACGGAAATCTCGCGCTGCCATTTGGCCCATCGGCTCGGGCGATTCTCGTGAATCATCGGCGGCGAAATAGACGCGCTCATGGCGCCACCGCCTGCGAGGTGTGTCCCAGGGCCAGTTCCAGAATTTTTTCCTGCGTTGCCTGTTCTGCGGAAAGCTCTCCAACGATCGTGCTGCCGTGCATTACCAGGATGCGATCGGACATCGCCAATAGCTCGGGTAATTCTGAGGAGATCATGAGAATCGCCATGCCGTTCGCCGCGAGATCGCCCATGAGCCGATGAATCTCTGTCTTGGCTGCGATGTCCACGCCCTGCGTGGGCTCGTCGAGGATCAGCACGGAGGGTTTAGCAGCGAGCCAGCGGGAGAGCGCGACTTTCTGCTGGTTTCC
Organism: Tepidisphaeraceae bacterium; assembly: GCA_036490535.1. Lineage (GTDB taxonomy): Bacteria > Planctomycetota > Phycisphaerae > Tepidisphaerales > Tepidisphaeraceae > DASXDR01. The sequence continues at coordinate 12,659 of DASXDR010000096.1, forward strand.
GCCGGAAAGCGTGCCGACATTGGCATGCACCGAAGCGGTTTTGATCCCGAGCTGTTGCACGAAATCGCTGGCGATCTGGCGCTCGCGGCCGAAGCGCAGCCATCCGCCGGTGGAAATTTTCTCGGGAATTGCCATCGTCGCATTCGCTGCGACCGGCATATTCAGAATCACGCCATGGCGTCGGCGATCTTCCGGCACATAGGAGATTCCCAACTTCACCGCCTGCTGCGGCGAATCGATCACGACCGACTTTCCCCGCAAAATAATTTCCCCACAGTCTGCTGGCGTAAGTCCAAATAGAATCCGTGCCAATTCCGTGCGGCCTGCGCCGACCAATCCGGCTAATCCCAGAATCTCGCCAGCACGAATAACCAGATTTATATTGTGAACTCCCGATACAGTGCACGAGAGATTATGTGCTTCCAATAAGATCGAATTGTCGCCGCGATTTCCTCCTTCTTTTTCCCTCTCTTTGTACTCAGGGGGAGGGGTAGGGTGGGGGTCATTCCCCTTGTTCCTTGTCCCTGATTCATTACCTCCACCCCTGCCCTCCCCCTGAGTACTAGGGGAGGGAGTGAATTCGCTTGCCTGGTTATTATTCCTGGCGAGCCCCGAGCGGCGAACTAAATCTACTTCTCGTCCCACCATCATGTGGATTAGTTCCGGGCGAGTGAGGCCCTGCATATTCTTTGTGCCGACGAGTGTCCCGTCGCGCAGCACCGTGACACGGTCGCCAATCTGCGACAGTTCTTCCATGCGATGCGAGATGTAGATGATGCCGACCCCTTGCTTGCGCAATCGTCGGATGACATCGAACAGATGGCTCACTTCACGATCGCTCAGCGAAGCGGTCGGTTCATCCATGATTAACACGCGCGCTTCTGCTCCCAGCGCCCGCGCGATTTCCACGAGTTGTTGCTGCGGCATGGTCAGCGAATGCACCGTACGCTCTGGCGAAATATTTGCTCCCACTCGATCCAGGAGTTCGCGCGCATGTTGCCGTCGTTTTGCCCAATTAATCCATCCAAAGGCTCCGCGCCGTTCTAATCCCAAGGCGATATTCTCAGCCACGCTCAAATCGCCGAAAAGAGCTGGCTGCTGATAAATCGCGGCAATTCCTAAATCGCGGGCAATGCTGGGAGAATTTTCCGCAATTAAATTTCCATCGATGCGCATCTCTCCGCTATCGGGCTGCAGCGCTCCGGTAATAATCTTGATCAACGTTGATTTTCCTGCCCCGTTTTCGCCCATCAGGCCGTGCACTTCGCTGCTGGCGAGTTCAAAATCCACACCGCGCAGCGCGCGCGTCCCGCCGAAGGATTTGCTCACCTGAGTCAATTTCAGCAACGGCTCCGCCTTCATTTTCATCAACCCTTGGACTAAATTACCACCAGACAGGATTTCCGCGACGTTAAGCGTTAAATCGCCGCGTAGGTTTAACAGCGACCGAAGCATTACACGGTGCGATCACGAACCTGTCAAAGCGGAGAATAGCCAATGCCGTCACTCGTCCTGGAAAAAGTGAAGCAGTTATCCATTCGCGATATCGCCCTGCCCACCAAGGTCTGGCCGCACGATGTGAAAATTAAAATCCACACGGTCGGCATCTGCGGCAGCGATGTGCATTACTACGAATGGGGATCCATCGGGCCGTTCGTTGTGAAAGAGCCGATGGTCCTCGGCCACGAAGCCGCTGGGACTGTTGTCGAAGTCGGCAGCGAAGTGAAAAATCTCAACGCTGGCGATCGGGTCTGCATGGAGCCAGGCATTCCTGATCCCAATAGCAAAGCGACGCGGCTGGGAATTTATAATCTCGATCCTGCCGTGCGCTTCTGGGCGACTCCGCCTGTGCATGGGTGTTTGACGGATTACGTGATTCATCCGGCTGCGTTCACGTTTAAATTGCCGGATAATGTCAGCTTTGCCGAAGGAGCGATGGTTGAGCCGTTGGCAGTGGGTATGCACGCGGCAAACAAAGCGCGCCTGCGGCCTGGCGATGTGGGCGTGGTGATTGGGGCCGGGCCGATTGGCATGGTAACGGCGCTAGCTGCGCTGGCGGGCGGATGCAGTCGCATCATCATGAGCGACGTGCAGCAACCCAAATTGGATCTCGCTGCCCGGCTCGGGCCGATTACGCCAGTAAATGTAGCTCAGGAAAATCTCAAAGACGTGGTGAATAAATTAACCGATGGCTGGGGCGCCGATGTCGTCTTCGAATGCAGTGGAAACGACAAAGCGGTGGCCAGCGTCTTTGACACGCTCTGCCCCGGCGGGCGCGTCGTGCTCATCGGCATGCCGGGAAAGCCCGTTGCGGTGGATGTTGTCGCTGCCCAGGTGAAAGAAGCCAGTATCGAAACCATCTTTCGCTATGCCCACGTCTATCCGCGGGCTTTGGCTCTGATGGGTTCTGGCAAGATCGATGTTAAGCCGCTGATTACGGATACATTTGAATTCAAGGAGAGCGTGGCCGCGTTTGATTATGCGTGTCATATGAAGCCGACGAGCGTTAAGGCACAGATTGTTATTGGTTAGTTGCTAGTTGTTATTTGTATTTGCATTTTCACAACTAACAACTATCCACTAACAACTATCAAATATGAACATTCGTTTCGACAACAAACGGGCGTTAGTCACCGGAGCCGGCAAAGGTATTGGCCGAGAGATCGCGATTTCTCTTTCCAAGATGGGCGCGAAAGTCGTCGCCATCAGCCGCACGCAGGCCGATCTGGATTTGCTGGCCAAAGAAATCACTTGCGAAACGATCGCTGCGGATTTGGCCGACGCTACTGCTGCCAGACATGCCGCCGAGCGCGCCGGCCCGATTGATCTGCTGGTGAACAACGCGGGCATCTCCATTCCCCAATCTTTCTTCGACACTACCATCGAAGCCTTTGATCGCACCATGGCCGTGAATGTGCGTGCCGCTCTGATCATCACGCAAGTGATTGCCAAGGGCATGATGCAGCGCGGCGGCGGGGCGATCGTCAATCTCTCCAGTCAGGCATCCATGATCGCCCTCCAAGATCACACTGCTTATTGCGCTTCCAAAGGCGCGCTGGACCAGCTCACCCGCATGATGGCCCTTGAGCTAGGCAAGCACAAAATCCGCGTGAATGCGGTCGCTCCCACCATCACGCTCACCCCTATGGGCGAGATGGCCTGGGGCGATCCGAAGAAAAGTGAGCCGATGCTCAAGCGCATTCCCCTGGGCAAATTCGCCAGGCCGCCGCACGTTGCTGACGCCGTGGCCTATCTGCTCAGCGAGCACGCCGACATGATCCATGGCACTGTGTTGCCGGTGGATGGAGGATTTTTAATTTCCTAAAACATGCGAATACCTTCCATAAAAATTATCGCGGTACTCCTCCCCCTGGGTTTCTTTTTCGCCGGCTGCAACAAGAGCCAACAAGATAATCAAGCGACAACCGCGCCAGCAGCTGCGAACCCGATTACTATCGCGGTCATCCCCAAGGGAACCATTCACGAATATTGGAAAACTGTTGACGCTGGCGCGCAGCAGGCCGCCAAGGAAAGCGGCGCACAAATCATCTGGAAAGGCCCGCTCAAGGAGGATGACCGCGATGCCCAGATCGCGGTGGTGGATGATTTTGTCAGCCGGGGTGTATCAGGAATCGTTCTGGCTCCGCTGGATAAAAGCGCGCTGCGCATCCCCGTGGAAAGCGCCATGCGCGCCAGCATTCCCGTGGTGATTTTCGATTCCGGGCTCGATGGAAAAGCGGGAACCGATTACGTCAGCTTCATCGCCACCGATAATTTTAAAGGCGGACAAATCGCCGGCGAATATATGGCCAAAATTCTGGGCGATCATGGCAGCGTTGTCGTGCTGCGTTATGCCATTGGCTCCGATTCCACGACCCAGCGCGAAGACGGTTTTCTCGATGCCATAGCCAAACATCCCGGCATCAAGGTGCTCTCGTCCAACCAATACGCCGGCGTCACCACCGACAGCGCCATGAGCGCCGGCGAAGATATGATCAACCGCTTCAAAAAGCCGGATGGCTCGCTCGCCTTCGACGGAATCTTCTGCGCCACCGAACCCACCACTTTCGGCATGCTGCGGGCGCTGGATGGTGCGGGCCAGGCGGGCAAAATTAAATTCGTTGGCTTCGATAGCTCCGCGAAAATGATCGAAGCGTTGCAAGCCGGCCAGCTTTCTGGATTCGTCGTGCAAAACCCGTATCGCATCGGCTACCTGGCTGTCAAAACCATGGTCGCGCATCTCAAAGGCCAGCCCGTCGAAACCCGCATCGACACCGGGGCCACGTTGATCACCGGTGAAAATATTCATCGGCCCGACATTGATACATTGCTCCATCCGAAATTAAACGATTAATAAAAACCCACGGATGGCCATCCGTGGGCTTTCAAACAGTGAGGTCTGATTTGTCATCCCTTATCCACGAAACCTTCGAAAAGACCGGCGGCATTTTTCAACTGCTCCCCGTCTTCATCCCCCGCCGTTTCTCCACTGCCGGCCAGCGTCTTCGCCTGCACCCGGATGATTATTACGCCTATGGAACCAATCGCGGCTCGATCAAGGAACGCTGGTTCAGCTCCGTCATCGCCGCCATGAACGGCCCCCTCGCCGCCAAGGACGAAGGCATGTCTTACATTATGCCCCCTTCCAAAAACCTCTCGCAAAAATTCACCCTACGCGATGCCATCGAAGAGCTGGGCGCTCAAGTCATCGGCGACGAGCTCAAGAAAAAATACGGCACCTGGCCCATGTATTCCAAATTCTTCGACTTCGGCGCTCCGCTCTTTCACCATCTGCATTTAACTTTCGAAGCTGCTGCGTGCGTCGGCCGCCTCGGCAAACCCGAAGCCTATTATTTCCCCGCGCAACTCAACAACCATCTTGGCGAATTTCCCGTCACCTATTTTGGATTCGATCCTGACGTCACTAAAGAGATGGTTAAAGAACGCCTCGCCCAATATGAGTCCGGAAACAACCGCATTACCGAACTCTCGCGCGCTTATCGCATTCAGCTCGGCACGGGCTGGTACACCCCGCCGGGTGTCGTGCACGCTCCCGGTTCCGTTCTCACCTACGAGCCGCAGTGGAATAGCGACGTGAACTCGGTTTACGAAAACATCGTCGGCACGGAAATTTATCCTTACGATTTCCTGGTTGAGAATTGCCCGAATGAAAAGAAACGCGATCTTGATTATGTGATTTCATTAATGGACTGGAAAAAAAATATAGACCCACATTACAAGAAGAACTATTACCGTCCCCCCATTACCTGTCCCCACAGCGATGCTCGCCACACCGAAAAATGGATCACCTATGGCAACGAATATTTCAGCGCCAAGGAACTCACTATCCAGCCCGGCCAGAGCGTCAAAGTCACAGACCCCGTCGCCTATGGCTGCATCATGATCCAGGGCCACGGCGCTTTCGGCCCCCACACCGCCGAAGCCGCCATCATGCTCCGCTTCGGCCACGCAAGCGCCGACGAATATTTCGTCAGCGAACCCGCCGCCTGCGCCGGTGTCACCATCACCAACCACAGCCCCTGCGAACCCATGGTCATTCTCAAGCATTTTGGCCCGAATCATCCCGATATGCCCAAGGCTACGCTGAAAAAGGATTAGAAGTTTTGCTAACGCAGAGTTTGAGTACCCCGTCAATAAAAAAGAGTGGCTGAAGCCGCCCCTACACTGTTGCAAAAATTCTTTTTGGACATGCCAACGTTCCGCCCATGCTACGCTTACAAAAAATCGCTTCTATTTTTTAATAGCTCTTACAAATTTCAGCGAAGCCAAAAGGTTATTGCTGGAACTTCAAATATCCGCGACTTTCTCTATAACGCATCTGCGGCGATCACAGTATAATTATGGCATTTAACACACGAATCACGATGGCATCATTAGTTATTTCAATGGCCTTGGCTGGCGGCGTTCACGGGGAATGGCTTGGGCCTTTTGTCAGGCCGGCCGGGATGAATCCGATCATTCGGCCCGATCCATCGGCGAGTTTTGATTGTCCGATGCAGAAGCGCCCCGTGAAGTGGGAATGCGCCCATGCGTTTAATCCCGCTGCGGTGGTGAAAGACAACCAGGTTTATCTTTTGTACCGCGCGGAAGATGCGGATAACGGGATCGGCAAGCAGACTTCGCGCATCGGAATCGCTACCAGCAAAGACGGAATTCATTTTGATAAGCAGCCGGAGCCGGTCTTGTATCCAGCCAATGACGCGGCGAAGAGTGAAGAATGGAAAGGCGGCTGCGAAGACCCGCGCGTGGTGGAAACCGACGACGGCGGCTATCTGATGACCTACACGCGCTGGAACGGAAAATATGCGCGCATCGGAATTGCGACATCGAAAGATTTATTGACGTGGCAGAAACACGACTCCGCATTTAAAACCGCACTGAACGGGAAATATCAGGATCACTGGGCCAAATCAGCATCCATAGTTTGCCGGCGCGATGGAGATCATATGATCGCGACGAAGATCAATGGAAAATACTGGATGTATTGGGGCGAAAGCCCGATTTTCGCAGCGACGTCTGAGGATTTATTGAAATGGGAACCGGTTGAGGATGGGCATGGAGAATTGCTGTCGATCGTTGCCCCGCGCAAAGATCATTTTGACAGCATGCTGACCGAAGCGGGACCGCCGGCAGTGCTGACTGAAAAAGGCATTGTGCTGTTATACAACGGAAAAAACGGTGCTGACGGGGATAAAACACAGAAGGTCGGATCGTATTCGGCCGGGCAGGTTTTGGTCGACGCGCATGATCCTACGCATGTAACCGAGCGACTGGAGCAGCCGTTCTATCGCCCGACGGAGGATTTTGAACGCGCCGGCCAATACGCGGCGGGCACCACGTTTATCGAAGGATTAGTCCATTTCCACAATAAATGGTTTCTGTATTACGGCTGCGCCGATTCGTACGTAGCCGTAGCGGTTGCGGAAGATCGCTAGAGAATCCGGCGGCGCGAAGCCAATTGCCCAAGAAGCACAGAGCCAAGAATCAAGACACCACCACAAGGCTCGGGAACAACGGAAATATTTTCACCGTGGCTGGCAGCAGCGCCGAGCGCGAACAGGGCGTAATCGTCAGCGTTCACTTTGCCGTCATAATTGAAATCGCCGGTGGACCACGTCGTGCCGGTGGGGGACATGTTGGCCAGGTCAGACGCGGTGACGGTGCCGCTGAGGTCTGTATCGCCGTACCAGGTGTAGACGATTTTGATTTGCGAGCCGGTGTCGATGTATCCGACGGTTGTGGAGGGATAGGAAGAGGCCGGGCCACTGATAATGCCGGAGCCATCCCAGGCGCCGCCGGCGTAACCGCTGACCAAATCAGCGAGGATCGTGGAAATGGGGTCTGCCGCCGTGACGTAATTCAGGGTGAAACTGTCATTGTTGATATCGAGAGTTGAGCCGGGGGCGATGTTCAGAGCATTTTGCGTGCTGGCGCCGGATTTGGGGGAGAGGGTTAGTGTGACGGCAGAGCCGAGACTGAGGGTACCGGCGCCGGTAATGCCGCCGGTGAACGAAGAAGCTGCAACGTTTAAAGTGCCGTTGTTGACGAAGTTGCTGTCGAGAGAAAGAGCCTTATTGGAAGTAGCAAGCAATGTGGAACCTGCGGCGATGGTGGTGGTTCCCGTAAAAGTATTTGAGCCACTAAGTGTGACGAGTCCCGCACCACTGACGGTGAAGTTAGCAGTGCCGACAAGCGAGCCGGAAAAGGTCCAGGCGCCGTTGCCGATTTTGGCGAGGGTTCCGCTGGAGGAAGCGATTGTGCCGGAGTACGTTGCGGATTGATTATCGTTGCCGACGGTGAGCGTTTGACTGCCGAGGTTGAGACTTCCAAATCCGCTTAATCCGCCCAGCGTGGGGTTGAGCGAATTGAGATCCAGCCCGGAGTTAACATCGACATCGACATTAGTGAAATCCAGAGCATAGGTGTTGGCCAATCGGACTACCCCCTGCTCGATGGTGGTGATGCCGGTATAAGTATTGATCGCGCCGAGGACGATGGTGCCGGGGCCATCTTTGAGCAATGCAAACGATCCGGAAATAGGAGTGTTGATAGTTTGCGTGCCGGATGCAGCAGTGATGGTGGAATCGGAGGCGAGAAGAAAGCTACCGCTTTGGAGCGTGATGTTGCCGGATTGGAAATCGAGACCACCGATACTTTGCGGGCCGGAGACGGTGATGGTGGCGGAGCCGCTGGATCCTGCGGAGAGCATGGCGACGCGGCCGGCGATCCAGCTTGGATTCGTTACCGTGCCATCAGCATCGCTGGTCCAATTCGCAGTAGAAGAATCCCAGGTGCCTGAGCCATTCACATTCCAGTAAAGCCGATTCAATTCCGGGCTGCGATAATTGACGACGACGCCGTTGACCGAAACATTCGTGTCGTTATCCACGAGCGCTCCGCCCACGGGCGTGTAGACCAGCGATCGGGAACTTTCGCCGGGGATGGAAATAGAGGTAAGGCCCGTGACGTTGGTAGCGAGGAATTGATCGGTGATCGCGTCGTAAACATTTACAGCTGATGAGCCGACATTGACCTGCACGGTCATCATGGTGTTGTAGGGGTTATAGAGCAGATAAGACGGGTCGGCCGCTTCGTGAAAGAAATCCGTAGCCAGAAGATTGAGCTGGAGGATCATGCTCACGTTGGTGGGAGCGACAATGCTCCCGAGCACACCGACATCGCCGGAGCCGTAGGCGAAATTGAGCCAATTGGAGTTGTAGCCGGTGCCGTCGCCGCCGGCCTGCGGAGAGACGCCATTGGAAGATTCTTTGACTCCTTCGTACGAATAATAATTACTGGGGGCATCACTCCACGATGCATTGGTCTGATTCGAGGTGGGCAGATCACTTTTAAGGAACATCCGGGCGGAATTGGTGAGATTCAGCATCCATTGGCCAATGGAATTCGCGAAGCGATCGTCATAGCGGACTAATGGCACGAGAGCAGCGGGATAGAGATAGGAGTTCATGGAGAAGCCATAGCCGCCCTGATCGGTGGTGCTGCCGATCAGGCCGGCGGCGCCGTAGCCGTTCCACTGGGATGCACTGATTGCACCCCAGTCGGAGCGAACCACGCTGGTCGGTGAGAAGCACCAGTTGACCATCTTGGCGACGTCGTAGTTTGTGCCTTGCTCGGCGTTCAAGCGCGCGGCGGTCAGAGCGCCGAAGGGGAGAACGGTTTCGTAGAGCGGATTCTGGTTGGCGGGCGTGTTCTGCAATGCCTGGATGCAGCGCTCGGCATCGCCTAGATCGGTGGCGTTGCCGGTGTGGATGTAGGCCATGTACTGCTCGTAGGCAGCGCCGCCGGCACCATCGGGTTCGGTATGGTCGCCAGTGATGGGCTGCATGGTGACGTAGTTGAAGCCCTGGTAATTGAAATTGGGCACAGCAGTTGTACTGTTGCCGGCGAGAACGTCGATGACACTGTGCATCTTGGCGGCGCTGGTGGAGATGATGGTGTCGAGGCGCTGCTGGCCGGCGCTGCCGGGGGCGTAAGAGGAATAGTATTCACTGATCAAACCATCGAAGAGGATTTGCGGAAGCTGGTCGTACCAGAAACTGCCGGTGCCAGTAGAGCCGATGTTGTTGAGAACGAGATTAGCGCCGGTGCCGCTGTCGTAATAGCGGCTGGCCATCTGGACAAAGTCGTAGGTGTTGCCGTCGCTGAGGGTTTGGGATTGCTTGTCGATGCCGACCAGACTTGCGCCGAGGACAGCAGCAATAGTGGTGATGGCTTCGCCGTTGCCTTCGGTGGCCTGGGTTTGGCCGACGTAGCTGGGCATGCCGAAGCCTTCGGAGATGCCGTTTTCGCGATCGGTTTGGAACCAGAAGGTTTTATACTGGTAAGTGGATTGGGCAACGGGATTGAACACAGTAGCGTCGAAGCCCTGGGCGATGGCGGTGTAGTTTTCGTAAGAATAGTTAACGGGGATATAGGGCATCGCGGCGATCTGGGAGATCACCACTTGCTGGCTGAAAACCTGTGCTGAAGTCGCGGTGATAGCGGCGAGGAAGGCGATGGTGAGCGAGCGTCGACACAACATAAGTCGGCGAACAAAAAAAGCGATGACCCGTTGTTACGCGGGCCACCGCTATGGGAGGTAGATCAGATTGAGCGCTTGCGCATTCGCAAAGCGGTTAAAGGCAACGCCGCCAAAAGCGCTATCGCAGGCTCGGGAACCGAGTTGGTTGGAAGGGAGCCATGGGCAGCGCCGAGCATGAAGAGGGCATAATCATCAGCGTTGATTTTGCCGTCATAGTTAAAGTCATCCCAGCCAATGTGATTAATGAAATTGGAAAGATCAGTGCTGTTCACAACACCATTGAGATCGGTGTCGCCGGGGAGGGTGTAGGTGATTTGGAAAGTGTCGGTGGAGCTGTTGTAGTTGTAACCGAGCGTGGTAACGCCTTTGGAGGCGGCGGCGCTGGAGCTGTTGATTACGCCGGTACCGGTACCGTTCCAGGCACCTTTGTTGTAACCGGCTGTGAGATCGGCAATGAGGGCATTGGCGCCGGCGGTGGTCGTAATATTCAAGATCGCCAGCGAGCCGCTGGTGACATTGGTGATGCCCTGATAGCTATTGGCGCCGCTCAGGTTGACGAAGCCGGTGCCAGCGATGGTGATTCCACCTGTGCCGGTGATATTGCCACTGAAATTAGCAACACCGCCGTTACCGCTGGTCAGCACGGCGGTCTTGTTCAGCAGTATGTTGCCCGAGAAATTGCCGGTGCCATTGTCGCCGACGCCGATGGTGGTGGCGCCGTTGGGGTTGTCGTTGTTGACGTTGATGTAATGGAGGACTTGGCGTGGGCCGGGAGCGCTACTGTTGGTTAAAGTGAGCAGAGCGATATTGTCAGTCGAGAGTGTGCCGGTATCTCCCAATTGCACGGGATTGGTGGCAGCGTTATAGCCAAGGCTACCGCCGTCGTCACCGCTGGTGTAGTACGGGGCGCCGGCTGAAATTGCGGCTGCGGGAAGCGTGACATAATTGGTGGCGGTATCATCGTACTGAAGTTCCAGCGTTCCATCTCTGACGGTAGTGGTGCCGGTATAAGCCTGCTCACCCCCGTCATTGGTACCGCCGCCAGCGACGATCCACGTCCCGGGGCCGATTTTGTCGATGCTGGCAGTACATTGACCGCTGCCGCCGCCGCGTATTAATTGGAAATTCTGCAACACGGTGCCACCGGCCGCTGCACTGTAGTAAATAGTTTGACTCACGCCGTTGACAGTACCGTTGCCGTCTGTGGGCAGCGTCTTGAAAAAATCATTGAACGTGACAGTGCCGGAAGTATTCACACCGCCGACAGTGATCGTGCCAGCATCGCCGATCTGCACTGGCTGATTGAAACTATCACCGCCAGCGATCAGATAAAACGAAGCAACATCATTGGGATGCCCGTTTTCGTAATCTTCGGGGCCGATGTACAGATCGGTAATTGCGCCATTATTCACGCCGTTGGTCTGCAGCACATTGACGCCTGAAACATTCATCACGGGAGCGTCGGAGGTTCCATTATCAATGGTATAACCGCCGAGTTCGAATGTTCCTTCATATATCCGGAACGGAAAATAGTTGCTGAATCCCGATGGGGATGAGTTGGAAAAAACCAGGGGTTGAGTCCAGATCATGGTGCCGCCGGGGCCGCCGGATCCAGAGGTCTGTCCGTTGGTCATGATCAGACCGCTGCCTCCGGTGAGGCCGATGTTGCCATTGATCGTAGTGCTACTTCCAGAGGCGAGAACAAAATATTCTGTTGTCCCACCCACGCCAGGGGGAGCTTCGAAATTGACGTTGTTGTTGATTGTGACCGGACTGGTGGAGAGGTTTTTGAAAGTGGGATTATTGTTTTCGCTCAATGGCCAGGATAGATCGATATCGCCACCGTTGAGCGTTGTGGTGCCGTTAGCGGTGTCAAAGGTTGTGTTGTAAATGTAGAACGGACCCAGATTGTTGTTGGCGGTGTACGTGCCCGCAGCGTTGAATTCGAGGCTATCGTCGCCATTGGGATCGACGACTGGCGCGGATCCTCCCTGCCAATTGGAACCGGTGCTCCAATTGCCGCTCATTGAGCTGATCCAGGTTGAGGTGACATCGCCTCTGAGACTGGTGGAAAAAAGCAACAGGGCTGCGGTGCCAAAGAAGGCCGTGCAAGCTAGAAGCTTGGAACGCCGCGCAATTAAACAGCGCGCATTGTGAATTCGATTTTGAGACACCGACATTTTTTCGCCTCCTCACAAACGAAACCGGCATGAAGCCGAGGTGCTTTGGTGATAGGCAGTTCGCCGACTGCCTACAATTCCAAGCCAAAATATAGCACTACCTGGAATCTCTAACAATCAAATATCGCGCAAAGCGGAAAGCAATAGTGAAGCAGCGAAGCAGGGCAAAATAGAAAAGCCTGCATCATTGATGGGAATGATGCAGGCTTTCTTCACGTCACAAGCCCCAACTGCAATTCTTACGAACGGCGACGGCGCATCAGCGTCAAACCGACTGCGGCCCCGAGGCCAAGACTTGCCGGTTCGGGAACCGCCACGGAAATATCATCCACCCAGATTTGGCCGGTGGCTTGGCTGCTGCCGCCAGAATCGATGGTGATTCGCATGGATTGAGCACCAGCCGGAATAGTCAGGAGTTCATCGACCTGTGTCCAGGCGGTTTCATCAACCGTGCCTGGAATGCTGAGATTGTCATCCACGCTGCTGCCGATCTGATTAGGAGCGGTCATCGTGTCATCGCCGACAGAGTCACCCCAATCTACGCTGACGCGGAAATCGTCGCCATTGCGATTGGTGGAAGCCAGGTTGGTGTATTCCCAGAAGAATTGCAAATTGATCTGCGACCCAGCGGTGCTGCCAGCGGGCAGCGCATTCCAGTCGGAGAACCATTCGCCGTAGTTGTTAGGGTCATTGTCGTCGATTTCGAGAGAATAGCCGCTGGGGCTGGGATTAAGGGTGGAACCTTCGGCCGGAGTATAGAAAAGCATTTCGGGGGTTGTCAGGGTGCCGAAATCCACGCCACCGCGGTGCCAACCGTCCGGACGGGGGTTGGTATCGCCTGTCGCATTGGGCACGTAGGTGCCGCCCGAAGAATAGGTGCCGTTATAGTAGCTGTAAACCTGATCCACGCCTGCTGGCGCTGCGACGCTCAAATCAGGATTCGGCCAGACATTTCCTGCCTGAATCTGAGCCGATGCATTAGCAGCCATCAACGCAGTCATGCCCATCACAGATAAACTTAAAATCGCTTTCTTGACCATGTTCCACTCCTCAAGCCCCCAAACCAATTCGATATGCAGGAAGGCCGCCCGCGAAACCGGTCACGGGCTATCAAACCCTCCGAACCCGCAGAGAATAAACCACAAGAATGGATTTTGTGCAATTAAAGATCGCTCAAGCCGGAAATTGATGAGTTTTTGCGACTTTTTGAAATATATCACTGGCTATCTGGGTAAAAGCGGAAATCAATCTTCGATGTGCGGGATATTTGATTGTGGTTTAACTGAGGCGTTTCTACAGTGTCCTCTCATTTCATCGATTGGCCTGCGGAGGCGCAATCGGTTTTGTATGAGGAAACGCATATGACTTCTCGCAAGGAAAATAGAGGCTTCACCCTGGTCGAGCTTCTGGTCGTCATCGGCATCATCGCGCTGTTGATCTCGATCCTGCTTCCATCGCTGCAGAAGGCACGAACGCAAGCTAATCGTCTCAAATGCATGAACAACGAACGGCAACTGCTTGGTGCCATTCTGATGTATACAAATGATAACAACAGTTATTTCCCGTGCGATGTAGATAAGAATGGCAACAAGGGCTATATCGATTATGATTCGTCTCCTTGGAATCCATATGCGGTCGAAGTAAATCCGTGGTGGGCTGATGACAGTAACGGGAATGCTACGCCACCTGGGCTTTATGCGGGCATTCCGAGCCAGCCGACATTCCTGGCGAAATATGTTGGCGCGCATGTGCTCGCACCATCGAATGCCAATAGGCAGATTTCCAGCCCGGCAATAGCGCATTGTCCTGATGATCAGGATCAGGCGTTGTATACAACCTCCGCTAACAACTGGTATGGGGCGCTCTATCTGGGCTATGGCGGAACAGGCGGACGGACCAGCTATTGGTACCCCTATTCGCTCTGGTCTCCTCCCCAGAATATCGCAAATGCTGCGAGCGGCAGAAATAGTGGTGGTCCGCCAGTCTTCGGCGGTGTAAAGCTCGTTCAGGCAAAGTATGCTACGAAAAAGATTGCCATCATGGAGCTACACGCCTTTCATGAGCATATCGAAGCTTTTCCAGCGTATGGCATTTCAGCCTATGGAAAGTTTGCGGATTATGTTGCCGGTTTCTGCGATTTTCATGTAGAGGTGATCAACGCCAGGCAAATGCTCGATACGGACCCTGACTGGACGGGCCGAGCGACAAATGGCCAGCCCGGATGGGGCATCCAGGGCGAAGATATTTATTGAGAGCAATCCGCTTGCGAGAGACGGATCAGGGCATCACGATTTCAATATCTGAATTGGAGCCATCGGGCGGGGACACATGGGCTAGCATTAACGCTTCCTGATCCGGACCCACGCTGGTCCATTCTTTATCTCCGGGCTTTTTCACTAGAGATGGCATATCGCGCGGCGGCAATTTATCACCGCGGCGCGCAAGCTCCGCACGATTGGTATCATCATATTTTTGCAGCAATCCAGCGAATTCTCCGTTTTTCCCCTTGAACACATAACAACGGACGGCCTGCGCTCCATTGTGATCGAACGGCGGAAGCTTGCTGGCAGAATCCGCGAACCAGGTTTTGCCGTCATCCGTTGTAAAGAAGTTTTTATTAGGCAATGCGCCGTTGTTGCCCGTGATTTCTAATACAATCGCAACTACGCAAACGGCCAGCGCGCACACGACCAC
>DASXDR010000165.1:0-21408 GCA_036490535.1 Tepidisphaeraceae bacterium
CAACAGTTTCACCACCATCGACGTCGAACGCGCGCAAAACCTCAAAGGATAATGAAAGTGTTAGTTGTTAGTCGTAAAAGACCAACAACAATTAACAACTAACAACTAACCAATCCATGCCCACCGTCGCCACGTTACTAATCCTCGCCACCCTCCTGCCGCTCGCCTCGGCCGTGCTTCTGCTGTTTTTCGCCAGGCGTATTGGCAAACCCGTCTCAGGCTACTTTGCCACGCTCTTTATCATGGCGTCGTTTATCTGTTCGATGCTCGCCATGACTCAATGGCTCTCCGCCGGTGAGGAAGTCGGCTCGCCCTGGGGCGCTGGCAAGATGCCCATCCTCAAAACATTCAGATGGCTGCCCATCGGCATTGGCGCGCATGCTCATGCGTTCCTGCGGGCCGGGATTTATATTGATTCGCTTACCATCGCGATGTTTTCCACGATCACCCTGGTGGCGGTGCTCGTGCACATCTTCTCCATTCGCTACATGAAGAGCGACATGCGATTCGGCAGATATTTCTGCTATCTCTCGCTCTTCTGCTTTTCCATGCTCGCCCTGGTACTTGGCAGCAGTGTGCTCCACATCTTCCTCTTCTGGGAGCTGGTCGGCATCTGCTCGTATCTGCTGATCGGATTCTGGTATGAAAAGAAAGAGGCTCAAGCAGCAGCGATTAAAGCATTTGTGGTGAATCGCATCGGCGATATCGGTTTCTTGATCGGCCTGGGGATGCTGTTCTGCAAAGTCGGCAGCACGGATTTTCCGCATTTGTGGATGACATTGGGCAATGCAGGGTTAGGCGGAGAGCCATGGCTAACCCTCGCTGGCATCGGCCTGTTTTGCGGCGCCATCGGCAAGAGCGCGCAATTTCCGCTGCACGTCTGGTTGCCCGATGCGATGGAAGGCCCCACGCCGGTGAGCGCGCTGATTCATGCGGCAACGATGGTGGCTGCGGGCGTCTATCTGCTGGCACGGGTTTTCCCGATTCTGACGCCGGATGCGAAATTGTTTATCGCGATTATCGGATGCCTCACGCTGACCTTTGCCGCGCTGATTGCGGTGGTGCAATCGGATATCAAAAAAATCCTCGCGTATTCGACGATCTCCCAGCTGGGATACATGATTATGGCCATGGGGATCGGCTCCTGGCTGGGCGGAGTGTTTCACCTGATCACGCATGCGTTTTTTAAATCGCTGCTGTTCCTCGGTGCCGGGTCGGTCATTCATTCTGCGAGCCACGAGCGCGAATTGCCGCAGCTCGGTGGATTGATCCGCAAATTGCCGGTGACGGCAATCACCTTTCTAGTGGCGCTCTTGGCGCTTGCCGGCACCCCGGGATTCAGCGGGTTTTATTCCAAGGAGATGATTCTGGGCCACGCAGCAGCGTTTTCGTTGCTCGGAGGAACCCACGGCTATTGGCTGTTTTTCATTTTGCCGGTGGTCGTGGCCTATATCACACCCTTTTACATGATGCGGTGCTGGATGCTCTGCTTCTGGGGCAAGCCGCGCAATCGAGAAATTTACCAGGGAGCACGCGAGTCAGCGACGTTTTATCTGCCGTTGATTGTCCTGGCGGTGCTCGCGGTCGTGGGAGGAAGCTTTCTGGAAGCCAGGGAATTGCTGGAGAAAGCGCCGATCGAAGCAAGGAATCTGTGTGATTCGATGCAATCCAGCACCGCCAACCAAACCACGCCAGCGCTATTTCAAACCGCATGGACCGTTGATGCCGGCGACAATCCGCAAGCCGATGCGCTGGTGGAGCGCGGCGAGCAGTTGGTGCACCGCTACGCGGAATGGGCGTTCGCTGCTGGAATAGGCCTGGCCATGCTGATTTATTTCCGGGGCTATGCGATTGCAGAGATGCTAGTGCGCTTTTTGCCCCTGCGACTGATTCATACCTGGCTTTATCGGCGCATGTATTTCGACGAGCTTTATTTTGCGACCTTCGTCGCGCTGGTGGCGATGATCTGCAAGCTCGCGGATATTTTTGATCGGCATGTTATTGACGGAGCGGTGAACTTTGCCGCATATTTGACCAGGCGCCTCTCATCTCTATCGAATCTTTTCGATCAATATGTGATTGATGGATTGGTCAATTCGGTAGCCGAGACAGCGCAGAATATCGGCGTCGCAGCGCGAATGAGCCAGAATGGCAGAATTCGCGCTTATGTGATGGCCTTAGTCGGAATTGTCTCGCTGGCCCTGGCGGCGATGGTAATCGTGATGATGGGAAGATAATTGAATGCAGATTGATGATTGCAGAATGCAGAATGAAAATCAGAAACCTGCCCTACCTCCCTCCCCTTGTACTCAGGGGGAGGGTAGGGGTGGGGGTGCATTCCCTTGTCCCTTGCCGCCTTGTCCTGCCATGAGCTTGTCGAATGGTCCCTTGTCCCTGATTCAAGAAGAGGGTAAGGGTGGAGGTGCATTTCCTTGTCCCTGATTTCTATTCCATGAGTATCCTACTGACCATCCTGATTTTCCTGCCAACGCTAGGAGCGTTGCTCGTGCTATTGGCGCGGAACAATGCCGGCGCGCGCTGGCTGGGTTTGGGAATGACCCTGGCCACGTTCGGGGTTTCGCTGGCGCTGCTGGCAACATTTGATTGGCACAAAGGCACCGCTTACGCCTACGAATCCGCCGGCGGCAGCGTGCAGATGGTGACGGCCGAGCCGTGGATCCCCGCATTCAATATTTATTACCGGCTCGGGATTGATGGCCTCTCGTTTCCGTTAGTGCTGCTGACCACATTGATCTTCGTGCTGGCGTGCGCTGCGTCGTGGCGGATTGAGAAAATGACGCGCGGGTTCATGGCCCTGCTGCTGCTGTTGGAGACGGGATTACTGGGAACATTCCTGTCGCTGGATTTCTTTTTGTTCTACGTCTTTTTTGAAGCATCGCTGCTGCCCATGTATTTCCTCATCGGCATCTGGGGCGGCCCGCGCCGCGAATACGCAGCCATTAAATTTTTCCTGTACACGTTGCTCGGATCAATCGCCCTGCTGATCGTGCTGATCGGAACTTATCTCTACAGCCGCCAGGTCGTGCCCGGCGGGACGTTCGATCTGGTGCAATTGGCTGATCCCGCATTTCAGGCGAAATTTGCAATCGCCATTGGCGGGGCGGGTGCTGCTGTCGCCAAGACATTTTTCCTGCTGCTCGCTGCCGGATTTTTAGTCAAGATTCCGTCCGTGCCCCTGCATACCTGGTTGCCCGATGCGCACGTCGAAGCCTCCACACCGGTCAGCATGATCCTCGCCGCCGTTCTGCTGAAGATGGGCGGGTACGGCCTCTTCCGCATTGCCTATCCGCTCTATCCTCAGGCGGCCAAAGAGCTCTGGATGGTAATGGCGATCATCGGCGTCGTCTCAATTATTTACGGAGCACTGGTTTGCCTGGCGCAGACGGATTTCAAAAAACTCGTTGCCTATTCCTCGGTGTCGCACATGGGATATGTCGTGCTGGGGGCAGCAATGCTCACCGCCGCCAGCATCAACGGCGCGATCTTCATGATGGTCGCCCATGGATTAACCAGCGCGATGATGTTCTTTCTCGTTGGCGTAATTTACGACCGGACGCATCATCGCGATCTGGATCGCCTGGGCGGATTTGCCACCAGCATGCCGGTCTATTTTGGATTCTCCGCGATCGGATTTTTTGCAGCGCTGGGACTGCCCGGCTTTTGCAGTTTCGTCGGCGAGATTCTCGTGCTGCTGGGAACTTTTGGAGCGGCGCGGCCCGACTCATTGCTGCGTAGCAGCGGCTTGGCCCATCCGACAGCGATTTACACCATCGGCATCATCGCCTGCCTGGGCGCAATGCTGACCGCAGCGTATATGCTCTGGGCATTGCAGCGGATTTTCTTCGGACATGAAAAGCCGGAATACAGCGAGCTCCCCGATGCCGATGCACGAGAGATCGCGATTCTTTCTCCGCTGGCGATTCTGGCGTTGCTACTCGGAATCATGCCCACGCTGTTTTTCTTCATGTTCACCGACACCACAATGTCCGGCTGGTTTCATCTGATGAACACCGCTGTTAATTCCGTCACCGCTCGCCTGTGATTTCATGAACGCAGCACCCGCGATTTCTCCGTTCATCCCGCCGTGGTATATCCTGCGGCCATTCGCCGGCGAGATCATTCTCATCTGCACCATCGCCGCTATCCTGCTCGTGCCATTTTTCACGCCCCGCAAGTCTAATGCCCCCTGCGCCTGCGCCGCGTTGATCGGCTTACTATTCGCTTTCTATGCCCAACTGCACGTGGGCGCCGCATCCGGCGAATTATTCAACGGCATGCTGATCAGCGATGGCCCGGCGGTTTATTACAAAGCGATTCTTTATCTCTTCACCGCCGGCATAGTCCTGATGTGGTTCGCAGCAACATCGAACCAGATGCGCCAAGGCGATGCTGCCGAATTCTTCGTTTTGCTGCTCGGAGCAACCCTCGGCATGGCCCTGATGAGCGAAACCAGCAATCTGCTCATGATCTTTCTGGCATTGGAGTTAGCCAGCCTCCCCAGCTACGTGCTGGCCGGCTTCCACAAAACCGAGCGCCTCGGCGCAGAGGCATCCCTGAAATACGTGCTGTTTGGCTCAGCCTGCAGCGCCATCATGATTTTCGGCTTGTCATACCTATACGGCATTGGCGGATCATTGCAGTTTGCTGATTTCCTCCATCACACGCCCGTCGACAAATCCGAAATGCTCCTGGGCATGGTCGGTTTGCTATGTGTGCTCGCAGGTGTCGGATTCAAGATCGCCATGGTCCCTCTGCATTTCTGGTGCCCCGATGTGTTCGAAGGTGCCGGCATCGACATCGCCGCATTCCTATCGGTGGCGTCTAAAGGCGCGGGGTTGATGTTGCTGATGCGGGTGATGGGAATGATCGGTGTTGGGGACCTCGCTGCTGAAGTAGCAGGGCCGGTGGGGATCATCGTGGGGGTACTTGGAGCCGTAACGGCAACCGTGGCGAATGCAGCGGCGCTCGGACAGACAAATGTGAAACGGCTCCTGGCGTATTCATCGATCGCGCACGCGGGATATATGCTGTGCGTGCTGCCGCTGGTCGTCAGCGGGCCGCGCGATACTGCCGTGCAGGCGATTTTGATTTACCTGACCGTCTATATGTTCATGAATCTCGGGGCGTTCATGGTCGCGGCGCTCGTGGAGAGAGCCGGCGCGGGGACGCAGATCGCGGATTACGCCGGGCTAGGCCGCCGAGCCCCTGCGATGGCGGTCTGCATGACGATTTTCCTGTTCTCTCTAATCGGCTTGCCGCCATTAGCGGGGTTTATCGCCAAGTTAAATGTGATGTGGCTACTGGGAGCAGCAGGCTCGGGGTGGTGGATACTGGTAGCGATCATCGCAGCTAATACAGTGCTGTCGGTTTATTATTACGCGAAGATCATTCGCGCGATGTATTTCACTACGAGTGAAGCGAAAGCGGGAAGCGTTATTGTTAATCCGTTGGGAGCGGGGATCATTGCGATATGCTCCGTCATGCTGGTGATGATGCTGATATTTTATGCGACCCTCTCACGGGTGGTGGCGCATTTCGTGATGTAGCGGTCCGGTTTTAAAATAATGGAACATTATTGGCTTGGCGGCACGCGGCGCCAGATTTGTTCTTCATCGCTGACGATGTCGTCGGAAAACTGGCGTCCGCGGAAGCTGCCGGCGCGATGGAAATGAATGGAGTTCGTGGTATCCATCCATTGGAGATTGTTGGAATTAATAGCAGTAATCCAGACGCTGTGGCGCGCGAACGAGCCGGCGCAGGCGCTAAGCAAATAGGGCGGCGCCCCGAGCTGACGATCGATGTAACCCTGGGGGATATTCAAGTCGAGCGACAGGCGCAAGCAGGGAATGTTGTTGTACATCTCCTTGTCGACGACGGTGACGGTCCCGATGATGTCCGCTGCGCTGACGGTATTCCCCGCGCGACGAAATTCTTGGGACATTACTTGCGCATTCACCGGCCAAGTTTCGCCGATATGGCGCGGCACATCGGTGCCAAGATCAGTGCCGCGCAGCGCTGCGTGATCGGCGGCGCGCATGGGCAGGGTAATGGCGAGCCATTTTTCCAACTGCGGCGAGGGGGCATCGCCATTGACGGTATAAATGCCGCGCTTCGGACCACGGCGCGCGATGACGGTTGCGCCGGGCGGCAGTACCTGCGTTTCATCTTCCGTGCCTGTCATGTGCGTGAATTTGCGAATAGTGTAATCGCGCTCGGCATCATCGAGAGCGGCATCGATCCTGGGGACGAATTTGTCGACGATGATGTGCCAGGTATCGTCTACTTCGCGGTCGCTAGGCGGCATGCCCACGACATTGGTTTTCACTTTAATGGATTGAGAGCGGATCAGTTCATAAGACTCGCGATCGCCGACACGACTGGGCTGCCAGGTCATGACGTTGTAAGTAGTGGGTCCAGTGGACGGAACCGTGGAAGGGGAATTTGCTGAATGACTGGTCGGCGTGGATTTGCAGCCATAGGCCGCAAAAAATAACAGACTGGCAGTAACGCGCAAGATAGATCGCATATGCGTGTTAATAACCGACCCAGCACGAGGAGGAAACCCGCTGCCAGGTTATTTAGACAACACCCGCCATGCCCGTCTCAATTGGCTTACTCACATAGTCGCGCGGATCAGTGACATAACCCGTCAATGCTGACGCGGCAACAGTAAGCGGCGAGGCCAGATAAACCGCAGATTTCGTGGAGCCCATTCGGCCCGGGAAATTGCGGTTGGTCGTGCTGATACAGGTCAACGCTTCATTCAACCGGCCGAAGGTATCGTTCGGACCACCCAGACATGCAGCACATCCGCTCGGGCCCATGAAGCAGCCGGCGTCGGCCAGAACATCCTCAATGCTTTTCTCGTTAGTATCCTTGGGCACACCACGGAGATTGAGGCGCTTCATGTCCGCGTGCACTTCTGTGCTACCCGGCACGACATACGTCGGAATCTTCACCTTATTCCCCTTGAGGATATTCGCAGCAAAGATCATGTCAGTGATTTTGCCGCCGGTGCAGGAGCCGATGTAAGCGCGATCCAGTTTCACATCACGGCAATTGGCGGCAGTATCACGATTGTCCGGCGAGTGCGGCTTGGCGACCAGCGGTTCCAATGTCGCTAAATCCCATTCGTACGTGGAATGATATTTTGCATCTCTGGCTTCGACGGGAACATCCCAGGTTGGAATGTTCGAGCGCTTGCGCACATAGGCCAGGGTCTTTTCGTCCACATCACAGACACCGTTCTTGCCGCCGGCTTCGATAGCCATATTGGTCAGCGTCATGCGGTCTTCGAGCGTGAGCGAGGAGATGCCTTCACCGTTGAAATACATGGCGCGATAGGTGGCCCCATCGACACCGATCTCGCCGATGATAGCGAGGATCAAATCTTTAGCTGTCAGATAGGGCGGAATTTGCCCGTGAAAGGTGAATTTCATCGTCTGCGGCACCTTGAGCCAGGTTTTGCCGGTGCCGAGGGTGAAGGCTGCATCGGTGTTGCCCACGCCGGTGGCAAACATACCAAACGCGCCAGCGGTGCAGGTGTGGCTGTCGGTGCCCAGCATGATTTCGCCGGGGCGGACGTGGCCTTCTTCGGGCAGTGCCTTGTGACAGACGCCTTTGTAATTGGTCTTGGTCGGGTCTTTATACGGACTGGGCATTCCGTCTTCGTTCTTCACAAACTCCGGATCGTAATAATATTTCAGCCCCTGCTCTTTCACGAAATCGCGGAGGATCTGAACGTTGCGATGGCACTTCTGGTCGGCAGTGAAAATGTAATGATCGGGGATGATGACGACGCGGTCTTTGTCCCAGACCTTGGCCTGGCGGCCGAACTTTTCGTGGAAGATGCCAATCGTGCCCGGGCCGCAGACATCGTGCGTCATGAGAATATCGACGTTCACCCAGACATTTTCATCAGGGTTCACGTGGGCTTTGCCGGAGTGCTTAGCCAGGATTTGCGCGGTCATCGTCATGCCGGACATATTGGGTAATCCTCACAATAAGTTAAACTAATTTCGGACCGGTAAGTATAGCCCCCAAACGCGGGATAAAACAGTCGGGAGATTCCAAATCAATGCCTGAGTTTTTGGCGATCTGTCGGCTGATATTCGCAGCAGCGATGCTGCTTTTGCCCGGCTATCTGGCAGCGCGGCTATGCAGGGTGCGGGCGAGATGGGCGCTGGCGTATCCACTTTCATCGGTGATTCTCTTCTGCGTGATATTCTGGATTCATACCAGTGGGTTTTATCTGAATTTTGGCGCGATCGCCTGTGCGGAATTGATCATCTGTGGGGGTTTGGCAATTGCAATTAAAAAACGTCGGCCAGTATCCATTGAATCAGCCGAGCTATCGGTCTGGCACACAGCGGATAAATGCCTCATCGGATTTGCCGCGATCATGGTGGCACTGCTGATTTGGCGTTCGCTCATGGCGCCATTAGCGGGATTCGACACTTATTTTCGCTGGAATTTTCTGGCGCAACAGATTTTGAAATACGGGCGCTATGATTTTTATCCGCCGATAAAACCAGCGGATTTTCAAAAATATTTTTATGTCGATGCGATCCCGCCACTGGTTCCGTTTACCTATTGGTGGTTGTACGCAGCCATCGGTACGAGCTGGGCAAAAATCACGGTCATACCCGTTGCTTTGCAGTACATCAGTTGCCTGGCGATTGTTTATCACATAGGCCGCCATCTCAGCGGCACGCGCGCCGGAATATTGGCAGCAGCGGCGCTGGCCAGTTCAGCACTCTTTTTCCGGGATGTTGCCATCGCGCAGGAAAGCGGCCTGACTGCACTGGCGATGGCGGGATTGCTCTACTCGCTGTGCGTTTATGGACAGACCACCGGCAGCTGCATCATCGCCGGCGCGATGGTGGCGCTGGCGGCGATGAGCCGGGAATATGGGTGCGCTTTTGTCATCATTGGTTGCGTTGCGCTCGTCGGGCGGCCTTGGCGGAGAATGAGTCTCTTTTTTCTTACGACATTTCTGTTGGTTGGTCCGTGGTATATGCGCACCTGGTTGCTCACGGGCAATCCCTTTTACAGCGTGCCATTTTTTAACGCTAACGTGAACCCGGTTATTGGCAGTTTGCTCAGATTTTGTCGGCAGACATTAGGCATAACCAATTGGACGGCTGGCGCCTGGTGCTCCATGCTCGCTTATTTTCTCGAAGCTTCCATTTTGCAATGGACCGTAGGCCTATTCGGCCTATTCATACTGATGCCTCGCGAAAAAAATCGGAACACTCTAACCCTGTGCACCGCGACGATTCTGGTGATCGCACTGTGGCTTTATGCTGTCGGAAACTCCGGCGGCGGGCCATGGTATTCAACAAGAGTGCTTTCTCCGGCCCTGGTAGCATTGTCGATTACTGCCGCCATCGCTCTGGCCAGGATTCCTTTTCCTCTGCTGACTGGAGCCATTGGCGTATACGCGATTCTGTGCGCGCTTGTCACTGCGTGGATTTATCCCGCAGAAATCTCTTCGCTCGCCCCGCAAAAATGGATGGCTTTCGGCGCATCGCCCTGGATTCATACCCAGCCATCTGAATTGGTTGGTTCATATTTATCGCAGGCGCATTTTCCGCATTCGCAGCAGATTCTTTCGCCGGATGCCTATCTGTATGTCGGATTGCTTCCCGCTGGATATACCGTCACGCCTCCCTGGCGGCCCGATCTGCAGTTTCTTTTTGATCCTAAAATTACCGCTGACGAAGATTGCAAAAGGCTGATTGCCATGCACATCACAGCAGTGGAATTTGACCCTGGGGCATTCAACACTATTTTCTTAGACAGCATCTCCAATTTTTTTCATCAGGTGTATCACGATCCGCATGGGTATCAGCCATTGGTGCGGATTGGCGATGGGGGAATATTATTGTTGCCGAGATAATTCCGCAGCTTTGCCGCGGCGTGGCGCGAAGAAATCAAAAGTTCTTGGTTATTCGCCGCCGATGACTTCGCGCAGGGTCGGGCTTTTGTCGTCGGCATCATACGCCTGATCCGCATTATCGCCGGAGATTTCAATGCGCTCGATCGCAACCGCGCGCCCGGTTTCCGCGTCGATCTCGGCCAAGGCGCCGCACATGCGCACATCGCCGGTGGCTACATCGAATAACTGTGGCATATTAGTGCTCATGTATTTCAACACCCGATCCTTCCGACGCCCCAGCACCGAATCGTAAGGCCCGCACATGCCGACATCGCAGATGAAAGCACTCCCGCCGGGCAAGATGCGCGCATCGGCTGTCGGCACGTGTGTGTGCGTCCCAAAGATGAATGACACCCGCCCATCCAGCCAATGTCCCATGGCGATCTTTTCGCTCGACGCCTCGGCGTGCATATCGCAAACCCCGACTTTCACATCCGCCGGCAGCGAATCGAGAATTTTCTCCGCTGCCGCAAAAGGATCATCGCTGGGCAGATTCATATAAATCCGCCCCATCAGATTCATCACCGCGACCTTCACGCCGCCGTTGGTGCTGACCACGGTCCAACCTTTTCCAGTTGCTTCAGCAGAGAGATTGGCTGGTCGAATGATTCGCTCCGAGCTCTGCAGAGTGGCCGTGATTTCGATCTTGCGAAAAACATGATCGCCCAGCGTGATGACATCCACGCCATAGGATCGCAATTTATGAAAAAGATTGGTGGTAATTCCCGATCCCCCCGCGACGTTCTCGCCGTTCGCGACCACCAGATCAATCTGCCGCTGCTTGACCAGACTGGCCAATTTCTGATGCAGCACCATCCTGCCAGGCCGACCGACGATATCCCCCAACGCCAAAATCCTGATCCGCATGGCGTTAGAGTAACTCAAGAGAGGGAAAAGGGACAAGGCAAAGAAAGCAGGGACTAGGGATAGAAGAAAATCGCTTGCTGTCTTGCCCAATCGCTCGAGATGATACAACATGTGCTTGCGGCGCTGGCGGTGCCGCAAAACAAACGTATGGAGGTCAATACAATGCCAAGCTTGCGCAAGCGATTCATAGTCGCATGGGGTTATTCACGTCCAGCATCCACATTTTACGCCTACCTGATGGCGTTAATTTTGATCTTGGGTGTATCACCGCGAACGATTGCGGAGACGCCCGTTGGTGACGCAATAGCACATGCACAGAACCTGAAGGCTGCAGGCCAATTCACCGATGCAGCTAATGTGCTGAAACAGATGACGGCGGAAAACGTAGCTCCAGCCGATCAGAAAAAGATCAATTTCGAGCTGGATCAGTTGGAGCGCATTCGGCTGGATTATTCGCTTACCCGCGACAAACTGTTTGCAGACTTGCAAGATTCCGTGCGGGATTTAAAAAGCGACGAATTCGACCAATGGATCCGCCAGGGTCGTTTCGATTCGCGCCAGATCGATGGCCAGCAATGGTTCATGAACTCCAGCGTGTCGAATCTTTTTTTCCGATACCCGGAACTGAATTCTCGGCGGCTCAATGCGGAAGATGGTTCCGCGGTTGATCAAGAGGTCCTGTCGACATGCCGGGCGATCAAATCTGCTGCTCGGCAAAGTCATTCTCCATACGTTTTGCCCAGGCGAATTGACGCGACTATGACTGTTACCGCGAACGCTGATATCACCCCGCCCGACGCAATTATCCGTGCCTGGCTGCCGATTCCGCATGATTATCCGTATCAATCCGGTTTCGAACTCGTGGGAAGTTCTCCACCACCGAAAGAAATTGCACCGGGAAATAGCCCGATTCGCTCAGTCTATTTCGAGCAGCCAGCTCAAAGCGGCAAGCCGACCCGATTCCAATTGCATTTCCGTTACACACATTTCGGCGTCAGTTTCGACATCGATCCGAAAACTGTCGTGCCATTTGATGGCAAGGATCCCTCTATCGCCCCCTTCATTCGCGAAGCCCCGCACGTGGTTTTCACGCCGCAAATGCGAGCGCTCTCCCAGCAAATCGTCGGCGATGAGAAAAATCCCGCCCGGGCAGCCAGGAAAATTTACGACTGGATTGCCGCCAACATCCACTACAGCTTCGCCACCGAATATTCGACAATCCCCAACATCAGCGATTATGTGCTGACCCATCGCTACGGCGATTGCGGCGAAGAAGCGATGTTCTTTATCACGCTCTGCCGGCTCAATGGCATCCCCGCGCGCTGGCAAACCGGCTGGGATATCTTCCCCGGCAAACTCGACATTCACGACTGGTCGGAAATTTATCTCAAGCCCTATGGCTGGATCCCCGTCGATCCCTGCATGGGTCTTCTCTCGGCGCGTTACATGTCCGGTCTTTCCCCCGCCGAACGCCAGGAGCTTCACGATTTCTATTTCGGCGGCCTCGATCAATGGCGTATGGCTGCCAATAGCGACCATTGCCAACTCTTAACCCCACCCAAAAATTCTTTCCGCTCCGACAACGTCGACTTCCAACGCGGCGAACTCGAATCCGCTGGCCAGAATATTTATTTCAATCACTACCATTACCAAATCAAAGCCAAGGAAGTGACGCAACATTAAAGGTAATACCCAGGATTTTCCGCAAATTAAGCGGGATCACCGAATTCCACGGCGAATTCCCATTGGATTCTTCCACCCGCTTGCGGTTTAGCGTCCCTTCTCACAACGAAATTAAGTAATACCGGCTCTGTTGAAAACCTCTCTTATTTCAGTAGCCGGGACTCAACGAGTCCCGGAATTCCCTGGAATTCCGGCGGTCGTTGACCGCCGGCTATTGGCTCGAAGGAGGTTTTCAACAGAGCCAGTAATACCGCTTAAATCCAGCAAAGAATCTTCTTCTCTTCTTGAACTAAGGGGAGGAGTTCTTCAGCGTGCAATGCTCAGCGTTGGAGTACCAAGGCAGGAAATATCACTGCGCCGGATTCTGCGCAGGTTGCGTGCTGGGCGCGGAGGCTTGTTCTGACATCGCGGCCTGATCATCTGCTGGAACAGCGCCATCATCCAGCAGCCGGTCGCTGCGGTGATCGGCGGCCGCATCCAGATTGTGCTGCTCATCCGTCAAATGATTCTTGGCGTCGGCTAATTGCTGCTCGAGCTTTTGAATTCGGAGTTGCTGCTCCTTGAGCACCACCTGCATCTGCTCGCGCACCTTAAGCCGAATTTGCTGACGAACCGCAGCCTTTTTATCGAGCGACACACTGCGCCACTCTTTGATCAAGCCAGCAGTTTGATCCAGCAGTTTTTGCTCCTGCAGGCGAAGGGCATACAACTCCAGCTGATTCGTATGGCGAAGCTGCTCGGTCGCCTGGAACTTGGCGAAGATCTGCCGGCGCATTTTTACCTGGTGGGCAACCGTCTGGTGCTGGTAGAACTCCCAGGCATTGGGGAGCTCACGCTTCATGTATTCGGCAATCTCGTGCCACTGGGCATCCGTGGGATCAACGGAAAGAGGTTCATCATCCCGGCGATTGATGCGCAGGCCAGCCGCTTCCATCATGCCGCGCATTCCCCACATGTAATAAGGCCGGCTGCTCGGATCACCCCAGCGATAGCGGCGCGAAACATCCTGCGCCGGCAGCAGCAGGGGCACTGCCACCAGAACAACTATGCCGAGATGAATCATTCTGCGGTTCATTGATCGATATCGTTCGAGCTATTTTTAGCAGACACCTGATCGTTGGATAGCGCAACCACGTCCTGTTCAAGAGCGGAAATCCGGTCCGAATTCTCGCTGGAATTATCCTCAAACGCCAGAGGCATCGGGGCCGGGCCGGCATCGAGATTATTATCACTATTGGGCGCGTTTTGGTTATCCGCAGCCACTTCCTGAGTAGGTTCGGTCGTAGGAGTTTCGGCGACCTGGTTATCCGGCGGATTGTTCGCCCACCAGTAACAGAAACCCACAAACAGCGCGACCATCGCCGCTGCCGCATAAGCCCAGCGCGGCGGCCGCCAGCTCTGAATCGAAATCGGCGCCGGCGCTTCTGCCTGTTCCTGCTCCCATTGCTGCAGCAAAGCGTCCACCTGCTGAAGGCTCCGGCGCTCATCAACCCGATAACGCTTGTCCATCGCAGCCAGGCCGTTCATGAGCTGCGCATAATCATCCGATAACGCCGTGGCTTGCTGTTTGAGCGATGCATCGCTGGCCAGCCGCGCTTCAAACTGCGTGAGTTCCTCCCCCTCCACCTCGCCGGCGGCGTAAGCCACCAGTAGTGATTCATCGGACATTATTTTTTTACCATGTTCCATGACAATAACTCCAACTTCACCGCGTCATCTGCCTGGGCTGCTCCTGCATAATCTGTCGCAGCCGCGCCACTGCCTTGTGCATTCGCCCCAGCGCCGTATTCAGAGGACAACCGATCACCTCGGCAATCTCTACGAATTTTAGGCCGCTGTAATATTTCAGCATCACCACCTGCTTTTGATTCTCCGGCAGGCTGTCAATCGCCCGCCGCAATTTCATCATCTCTTCCGTGCCTTCCAGTCGTTGCTCGGCTTCCGGCGCTGCGGTATCGGTGATCAAACCGATGCCTGTCATCGCCGATTTTTCTCGACCGCTGCTGCGCCAATGGTCATGAGCCTTATTGGTCGCGATGCGAAACAGCCAGGCCTTAAATCCGCCCGGCGACGATTTCGGATCAAACCGGTCGATATGCTCCAGCACGCTGATCCACGTCTGCTGATGCAGCTCTTCAGCTAAATGCTCACTGCCAACCTGCGATCGCAAATACCGCAGCAGCATCAGGGCATACCTGGCCGCCAGCATCTGTCCGGCATGGGCCTGGCCATCCCGAAGCTGCTGCATGAGCGTTTCATCGCTCAAAATGATCGGCTCGGATTCATTATCCATTGGCTTGGCAGTCATTCCGGCCGTCCATGGTTAAACGCTGCATATTCCGCATTATTGCGGAGAATGAAGAAGGGACAAGGGACCGTTCGACAATGCTCACGGCGGCCAAGGCGGCAAGGGACAAGGGAATACAAATACCAATACAAACTTCATTGCGGGCTAGCCGCTTTAGCGGCTAGCACTCCTCCCCTTGTCCCTTGCCGCCTTGTCCCTGTTTTCCTCGCCTTGTCCCTGGTCCCTTCTTTGGCGTACAATCAGCATCGGATTATGACGTTTTGAAGCAGCGGAGGAATTGCGTACACTTCAAAGCGGTTGTATTGCTCATGGAGCGCTTTATATGGTAGTAGCCAACGAACTCGAACGGACTGGAACCAAAAATGTCACCGCAAAACAGGCGCAGGAGCAGATTGCCCGCTTGCGCATGATGATGCTGATCCGTCGATTCGAAGAACGTACTTTCCGCGAATACACCCAGCCAGGCCAGAAAATCGGCGGTTTCTGCCATCTGTACAGCGGGCAGGAAGCGGTATCCATCGGTATCGCTGCTTTATTTGATAAGAATCGCGATGCCTTGATCAACGGCTACCGCTGCCACGGCCATTCCTTAGCCCTGGGCATGTCCCCCCATGCCGCCATGGCGGAATTGTTCGGCAAAGCCACCGGCTGCTCCAAAGGCAAAGGTGGCTCGATGCACTTTTTCGACGCCAAAGGCGGTAATCACGGCGGCCATGGCATCGTCGGCGGACATCTCCCCCTCGGCCTGGGCCTCGCTTTCACCCAGTGGTACAAGAAAACCGGCGGCGTAACCTTCTGCCTATTCGGCGACGGCGCTATCAACCAGGGCACCTTCAACGAAGCCCTCAACATGGCCGGCCTGCTCAAAGTCCCGGCCATTTTCATCGTCGAAAATAACGGCGTTGCCATGGGAACCCAGGTAGAACGGGCCAGTGCGGAAAAGAACCTTGAAAAACGCGGCGATTGCTATGCCATGCCCACCAAAAGCATTGACGGCAATGATGTCGATGAAGTCATCCGCGAGTTGGGCGAATCCGTCGAGCGCGCCCGCCACGAAGAAGGCCCAACCTATGTCGTCGCCAACACTTACCGTTTCCGCGGCCATTCCATGTCCGACGCGATGAAGTATCGAACCAAGGACGAAATGGAAAAAGCCAAACAGCGCGATCCGATCGCCCTGTATCAAGTGAAGCTCCGTGAAAGAGGCATTTTGAGCCAGGAACAGATTGAACGTCTGGAAGAAGAAGTGGCCGAGGAGATCAATCAGGCCACCGAGCAGGCGAACAAGGACCCAATGCCCGAGCTCGAGGCCCGCTTTGAGGATGTGCTGTCGGAGACGTATCCTTATCAGCCGGAGTGAGATGTGTATGGCCAAGTCAAATTCAAAACTTTGCGAGCAGCTTCAGCGAATGCTGCTTGCCAAGCCGTTTTCGCCATTTGCAATTGAAACAACAGATGGGCGTCGATTCAGATTTATCCGAAAATTTCAGGCCGCAATGAACGAATTGATTCTGATCTATATGGCACCCAACGAAGCTGGAATAACCGTCATTCAACTCAACGAAGTGAAATCCATTATCCCGGCGTGAGGTAAGATGGCAGGCAAGTCGTTGGGAATGGGACGGGTTATCCAGGAAATGCTTATCAAAGAGCCGTTTGTGCCATTCATTATTGTGATGAATAGCGGCGACCGTTATGAAGTGCGATATCCTGGTTTGGTCGGGACAGGTAAAGATTTGCTGACGATTGCTCGTTCTAAATCTCAAAGACACGATGTGTTGCGACTAACTGAAATTTCTGTTGTTGAAGTGCTTGATCCTGAATAATTAAGCTCGGAAATAATTATGCCAACCATGCAATTTCGAGAAGCTCTCCGTTCCGCAATGACTGAGGAGATGGAGCGCGATGAAAATGTGTTTCTGATGGGCGAAGAAGTCGCGGAGTACAACGGAGCCTACAAAGTCTCCGAAGGCATGCTCGAGAAATTCGGCCCGCGGCGGGTGTTCGATACGCCGATCAGTGAAGCGGGTTTTTCTGGCTTAGGTATCGGCGCCGCGATGACCGGACTTCGTCCGATCATCGAGTTCATGAGCTGGTCGTTCACGCTTGTTTGTATTGATCAATTGATCAACAACGCCGCCAACGTTCGCTATATGTCCGGCGGACAATATAAAATCCCCGTCACTTTCCGCGGCGGAAACGGCATCGCGCACCAATTGGGAGCCACGCACAGCCATCGCATGGAATCGGTTTATGCGCGAATTCCCGGTTTGATCGTGGTCGCCCCCAGCACGCCGGCAGAAGCCAAGGGACTATTGAAAAGCTCCATCCGCTGTGATGATCCGGTGATTTTTCTGGAATCAGAAAAGATGCTCAATGATGCCGGCGAAGTGCCGGACGGTGCGGATTTCACGCTGCCTCTCGGTGTTGCCAATGTCGAGCGCCAAGGCAAAGATGTGACTGTTCTCAGTTATGGCCGTCCATTACAGCGCGTGGTTCGGCACGCGGTCGAAGCATTGACCAAAGATCATGACATCGATGTGGAGTTGATTGATCTTCGCACGCTGCGGCCGCTGGATACGCAGACGATTCTCTCATCAATCCAGAAAACCAATCGCTGCGTGATTATTGATGAAGATTGGGGCTATTGTGGCATGGGTTCCGGTATCTTGCAGAAAATTCAGAAGCCCGCATTCGATTATCTCGATGCCCCCATTGAATACGTGCATAGCGACGAAATCCCCGTGCCATTCAATCATTATCTGGAAGAGGCGATGATGCCGAGCGTCGATCGCATCGTGGCCGCGGTACGGGAAGTCTGCTATCGATAAATGTTAGTGGATAGTTGTTAGTGGTTAGTTGTATCGGTATTCGACAACTATCAACTAACGACTAACAACTAACATCCTTAATCCTTGGAGTTCAAATGGTCGAAATCACGATGCCCCAGCTCTCAGATACGATGACCGAGGGCACGCTCGTTAAATGGCTCAAAAAAGAGGGACAGAAGGTAAAAGCCGGTGAGATCATCGCCGAGGTGGAAACCGACAAAGCCACCATGGAAATGGAAGCGTTCGAGGGCGGCACGCTGGCGCAGATCGTGATTCCTGAAGGGCAGAAAGTTCCCGTGGGCGGATTGCTGGCCGTCCTCGCGACAGGCAAAGAGGATCCAGCGCAAATCAAAAAACAACCGAGTGGTTCGCCAGCACCAAAGCCAACAGAAAAGAAGAGCGAAGCTCCTGCTGCCCAACCCGCCAGCCCTGCCCTGACTACGATGGAAGAGGCCAGCAACAGCGAAGTGCATGATCTGGCGAACAATCAGCACGGCGCAACTCATGAAGATATTTCCACCGCGCCGCAGAAAGGTGAGGCGGCAAGTGGAGATCGCCTGCGCGTCTCGCCGCTTGCTCGTCGCACGGCCACGGATAAAGGGGTGGATGTATCGCAATTGCAGGGCAGCGGGCCGAGTGGGCGGATCATTCAGCGCGATGTTCTGGCGGCCGCCGAGTCGGGCGCGGCAAAAGGGCCAACCACTTCCTCCGCTCCCGTTGTCGGCGAAAAGCAAACTACGCCCCTTACGAAGATGCGCTCTGCCATCGCTACAGCGCTACAGCGCTCCAAGCAATTGGTGCCGCATTTCTATGTCACGGTCGATGTGGATATGGAAGAAGTGGTTCGCTTGCGCGAGCGAATGAATAAGCAACTGGAAGCGGAGAAGATCAAACTTTCCGTGGGCGATTTTGTAACGCGCGCGGTGGCTGCGACACTTGCCAAGCATCCTGGATTGAATTCGCACTTCAATGGCGAAAAAGCAGAAATCACCCGTTTTGGTGATGTAAACCTTGGCATGGCGGTCGCTCTGCCCGAGGGATTGATCGTCCCCGTTTTGCGCGGCGCCCAACGTATGGGCCTGAAAGAAATCCGCCAGAAGAGTGTCGATCTTGTGGATCGCGCTCGCGCTCAAAAATTGAAACGCGAAGAACTCAGCGGTGCGACATTCACGATCAGCAATCTTGGCATGTTTGGCGTCAAGGAATTCAATGCGATCATCAATCCACCCGAAGTCGGCATTCTCGCCGTCTCCGCTGCGGAGAAGCGCGCCGTGGTTCGCGGTGATCAGATCGTGTCCCGCAGCACGATGAGCCTGACATTATCGGCCGACCATCGCGCCGTCGACGGCGCCGCCGCCGCCGAATTCATGCGCACGCTCAAAGGATTGCTGGAAGACCCCGCCATGATGCTCGCCTGAAATTTTTGCTTCTCCAAATACGATCCCATCCCGCGCAATATTTAGCGGTGGCGCACAGCACCGCATTATTTTCCTGTCTCAAAAATTTTCCGCAATAATTCTCCGTCCCGCTCGTTTGATCCTTTGTAGGTAGGAAACAAACCCTTATTTGAAAGGATCACTATGAACGCGTTGCAACGTCTCTCATGTCTTTGCGGCCTGGCGCTCCTCATGGCTTTCGCCATGCCAACCTTTGCGGCCAATGGCACGCATGGCCAGAAACTTCAGGATATGGTGGCTCAGCTCAATCTCACGCCCGATCAACAAAGCAAGGTCGACACCATCATGAGCGATATGCAGCAGCAGGTTAAAGACGCTCACAAAATGGCCAAGAACGGCGATACCGACGGCGCCCACGAAAAATCCAAAGCCGCTCGCAAAGACGCCATCCAGAAGATTCAGGATGTTCTGACCGATGATCAGAAATCCAAGTTCCACGATCTGCTCAAGCAGGCCGCCGCAGCACATAAGGCTGAAAAAGCAGGCGCTACCACTCAGCCGGCTGCGCAATAAATTATCGCAGTATTTTCAGATTTTAAAATTTACACCCGCCGACGGTTCTCTTACTATTTGTTTAGGAGAAACGTCGGCGGTGAAATTATCTAAACGTGCTGAATACGGCTTACGCGCAATCGTGCAACTCGCACGGCTCTCCCCAACTGTCTACGTGCAGGCCAAAGATTTAGCACAGCAGGAAGATCTACCCGCGAAATTTCTCGAAGCAATTTTACTGACCCTGCGGCGTGGGGATTTTCTTGAATCGAAAGTGGGCGCTGGCGGTGGCTACCGTTTGTCTCGCCCGGCTCGACAAATCCTGCTGGGCGATATCCTTCGCTCCCTGGAAGGACGCCTCACTACATCCAACCCCATTCCTGCCGGCGAGCAATCGCCCGGCAAACTGGCCGTGCATTTGATCAACCAGAAACTCAGCGACTCCACCGACGATGTGCTGGACAGCATGACCCTGGAACAACTGCTCGATCAAATCTCTCGCGCTGCCGGCGCGCAAGAGATGTATTACATCTGAAATGTTAGTTGTTAGTCGTTAGTTGATAGTTGATGAAAAACAATTTAACTGACGACTATCAACTATCAATTAACATTTCTTTGCCGCGCAATTAAAGCCAGCGTTTCAAAAAATCCACGATCTCTTTACGCATCATCAGCGTTTCCGTATGCCCCACATCTTCGCGCACCAGCATCCATCGCTCAGGAACACCGGCATCAGCGTAAGATTTTTTTAATGCAGCGTCGATTCGGTCCAATCCCGCAGGCGGAGTGAGCTCATCCAAATTCCCTGCCAGGCCCAGATGTGGGCGCGGGACAATCAGCTCATTAATTTCCGCAAGCGTGAAATGTTTTAGTAATCCGGGCACATAATAATACAGCCCGTGCCCTTTCAAATTATTCGCATCCATCAGTGCCTGGAAATCGGTCAAGCAGCAGATATCCACGCAAATTTTGACGCGTTCATCCAGAGCCGCGAGCCAGTAAGCCATCGTGGAGCCCATGGACATGCCGAGTGTGCCGATACGATTGGCATCCACATCCTCGCGACCCACGAGATAATCGACGGCGCGCAGGCTGTCATAAACCATCATTCCCCACATCACCTGGCCGTGCCAGAGCATGTCTTTGAAGATATCACTTTCGCTGCGCGTGTTGCGCTCTCCGAAAGCCCAGTGGTCGACGCAAAGGGCGGCATAACCCATTTGCGTTAGTAGCTCGGCGTAGGAAGTTGGGGGCGATTTACGGTTGGCATGGATCAGCCCCTCCTTACCAACATCGTATTGCCCGCCGTGCCAATGGTTATAGAGGATCGTTGGGAGTTTGCCTTGTGA
The DNA here is from genome assembly GCA_036490535.1 of Tepidisphaeraceae bacterium. Lineage (GTDB taxonomy): Bacteria > Planctomycetota > Phycisphaerae > Tepidisphaerales > Tepidisphaeraceae > DASXDR01. Next base: position 20,949 of record DASXDR010000165.1, read on the forward strand.
TTGCAGCGGCTTAACAAAATAAGCCGGCACATTTTCGATGCCATTCAGATCAAGCAACAGTTTTTCCAAATGATATTTTTCGCTCGGCAGCGTCTGGCGCTCGAGAACCGCGATAGGTCGATCGCGTGGCGGCAGATCACCCAGAAGCGAATACAATTGGCGACGGCGCGCCTCAATATCTCGGTCGTCCATTAATTCAATTTAACCACAGAGGCACAGAGGGCACAGAGGCGCGCCGGGTGTGCCGCACGTGGCGGCGACGAAATCAGTAGAAGAACTTGAACCGCAAAGTCGCAAAGGGCGCAAAGAAAGACGAAGAAATAAAAATACTAATTATCTCCGCATTTTTCTTTGCGCCCTTCGTGCCTTGGCGGTTATTCATTCTTCTGGATTGCTGAAACGCAGACAGGCCTTGCAAACCAGGTTGGCCTCTGTGTCTCTGTGCCTCTGTGGTTGCATC
>DASXDR010000100.1:0-64212 GCA_036490535.1 Tepidisphaeraceae bacterium
CATCCAGAGCGCCGACTTCAGCGATGGAGACGTTATGGCTATGTGCGATGCGGTCTTTCAATCCTTTCACTACGCGGCGTTTGTCTTTGAGGCTCATCGCGTCGCCGATGGATAACTCTAATTGCAGGACTCCAATATGCATAAATAAAGCCGCGGATGTCATCCGCGGGAAGACCGCCGATACCATCGGCGGCTTTATTTCACGTTACAACATTCGCGCGATGGTTTCGCGGATGTAGCCTTCCAGAATATCCTGTTCCTTTACATCGTCGTACCCAGCGAGCTTGATGCCGCACTCGAAGCCTTGTTTCACTTCCTTCACGTCATCTTTCACGCGGCGCAGGGTATCGATGGTCAGGTCTTCCGTAATCACACGGCCATCACGGATCAGGCGGATCTTGCTGCCGCGCTGGATATGGCCATCGACCACCATGCAACCCGCAATCGTGCCAAGCTTGCTGATCTTGTAGACGCGACGAACTTCCGCGCGGCCATGGTATTTCTCGCGGATTTCCGGTTCGAGCAATCCTGAGAGAGCTTTCTTCAAATCGTCAAAGATCTCATAGATCACGCGATAGGTGCGGATTTCCACGCGACGCTGCTCTGCCATAGCACGGGCGGCATCATCTGGAACCACATGGAAGCCGATGATGACAGCCTTGGAGGCGTCGGCGAGTTCGACATCGCTTTCGCTGATCGGCCCGACGGCGGAGTGAATCACGCGCACGCGCACCTCGGCGGTGTTCTGATCGACCACGGTCTTCGCGAGCGTTTCGACAGAGCCTTGCACGTCTCCTTTGACGATCAGGTTGATCGTCTTGATGTCCGCGGTCTTCATCGTCTCGAAGATATTGTCCAGCGACACCTTGGTCTGCGAAGCAAGCTGCTGATGGCGCGATGCCATCTGACGATCCTCAGCGATGCCGCGCGCGCGATCGAGATCCCCAACGGAATAGAATTTATCGCCGGCATTCGGCAGCGCACTCAGGCCGCTAATGATAACTGGAGTCGATGCGGTAGCTTCCGGTATAGATTGCCCCCGATCATTCAACAGCATGCGGAGGCGGCCGTAGCCGTTGCCACAGATTAGTACATCACCGACATGCAACGTACCGCTTTGCACCAGAACGGTGGCCACGGGGCCGAGGCCTTCATCCATGCGGGATTCGATGGTGGTGCCGCGCGCGGGGGCGGTCGGGTCGCTCTTGAGGTCGAGCAACTGGGATTGGTAATCGAGGATTTCGATCAGTTCGGGAATGCCCTGGCCGGTGACAGCGCTGGTGCGGACGACTTCGATATCGCCGCCCCACTCGACGGGGTTCAGACCATTGCCGGCAAGTTGGCCGAGAATCATGTCGGGATTGGCGTCGGGGCGATCGATCTTGTTCATGGCCACGACGATGGGGACACCAGCGGCTTTGGCGTGATTGATCGATTCGACGGTTTGAGGCTGCACGCCTTCGGCGGCGGAGACGACCAGCACGACCACGTCGGTCATGTTAGCGCCACGGGCGCGCATGCTAGTGAAGGCCTGGTGACCGGGCGTGTCGATGAAGGTGACGCGCTTTTTGGCATCGCCTTGACCGACTTCGACCTGCCAGGCGGCAGTATGCTGGGTGATGCCGCCTGCTTCGCCGGCGGCGACATTGGCGTTGCGGATTTTGTCGAGCAGGCTGGTTTTGCCGTGGTCGACGTGGCCGAGGATGGTCACAACCGCAGGACGGGGCTTGAGATTTTCGGGCTTGGATTCCCGAACATCGAATTCATGCGCGAGCAATTCTTCCTGAGTTTTCTGCTGCTCGATGCGCAGCTCAACGCCATATTCCAGGGCGAGGGTTTCAGCCAGCTCGCGATCGAGAGCTTGGTTGATGGTGGCGAAGACGCCGCTCTTCATCAGCTTGCCGATAAGGTCATTGGTTTTGACACCCAGGGCAGCCGAGAGCGTGCGAACGGTGATGGGCTCTTCGATTTCGACGGCGCCGCCGCGCTCGACGGCAGTGAGGGCCTGAGCGTGAGTGCCACGGGCTTCGCTCTTTTTCAGATGGCTGTCGAAAGCAGCACGGGTTTGGCTGGCGGCGGCGAGGCGCTCTTCGAGGCCGCGCAGGTCGGCATCGGTGAATTCGCGGAGTTTTTCATCGGCTTCACCGCGACGGCCATCAAGGCTACGGCGGCGGCTGGAAAGGCTTTTAGTTTTGTTGCCTGCCTTCTTCTTACCCTCTTCTGATTCATCATCATCCGCAGTTTTTACGCCGCGGCCTGCCACAGCGCGCGAAGGCGTGATGGAGGGAGGCGGTTCCGATCCGGGCGTGGGACGACGACGCGGTGCGGGAACGTGGTCGGGTTTTTCTTCACGAATGACGTTCGGGCCTTTGAGCACTGCGGGGGCGGGAGCGAGCATCTTTGGTGCGGGGATGATGGGCTTGCGCTCGGGCGGAGCCTGTGTGCGATTGGCCAGGGTGATCGTGGGGCGCTGCATGGGAGGAGCGCCTTGTGGAGAACGCGGTTTGACTGCCCCTGGTGCGGGGGCTTGAGGAGCAGGAGTAGCTGGTGGGGCTTGCGGCGGAGCCACAGGAGCGGCAGTGGCGGCTGGAGCAACCGGGGCCGGGGCGACGGAAGCGGGAATAGAGATCGGCGGCGCAACAGGAACTTCAGGCGCGATTGGCGCAGCGGGAGCGGTTTCAACAATCGCGGGGGTTTCATGGATGGTCGGCGTTTCCTCGGCCTTCTTTAACTTGGCGACAGGACGATGCTGGGCAGGCGAGGCATCAACTTCGGAATCTTCGGGCGGCGCTTCGACGACGGCGGTACCGCCGCCGCTGTCGTTGCTATCCGTTTCACCCGTTTCGTCGGCTCTTTTCTTGCGCGAGCGCGCAGCGGTTTTCTTGATGGTGGCATCTACGGGCGCAGCGGTTTCGATGGCGGTGCCACTACCGTGAATGGAGCTGAACCATTCGCGCACGGAGGTCGCCAGCCCCAGCGAGATGGTGGCCTGATGGTTGGACGGGACATTGGGAACTCCTTCGTCACGGAGCTTGGCGAGAATCGCCTTGCTCTCGACGCCGAGTTCTTTTGCCAATGCGTTGATTCTGATTCCGGGTGCTTTTGCCAAACTCAATCTCCGTTAATTTCGAATATATTCCACTGCGTCGGGCTTACCCACGGATGGCAATCCGCGGGCTTTAATTGTTAAACATCTATTACGTATTGGAAGGTGGCGGGGGTTCAGCGCGGCCTTCGGCCAGCGCTGCGGTATCGCCATCTTCGTCTGCATAATCTTTTTGTGCGTTGCTAGCTTCGATGCCGCTGATTGCCTGCTCTTCGGGCGACAATTCATCTTCGCTGGCGAGCATCTGCTCTTTGTGAACCATTGTCTCGGGGGCGCCGCCTGCGGCGGCTTCCATGGGACCGGGCACAGATTCGGCAGCGGCTTCTTCCGTGGCGGGGGCTTTTTGCGTGGCGGGGGCTTCTTGCGTGGCGGGGGCTTCTCCACCGCCGCGAAGCGCGGCCATGAAACGATCGCTCTCGGCTTGCTTCGTGGCCTTGGCCTTGGCGTCGGCTTCTTTCTTGGCGGCTTGTTCCACCACGACGATCTTGGCTTCGGCGGCACAGCGCACCGCGACTTTTTCGGCGACTTCCTCGGTCAGGCCGAGCTCGGCCATGAGCGGCTCGTGGCCGACTTCTTCGATGTCACGAACGTCGATCAGGCCCAGGGCGAGAACCTTATCCACATTTTCCTGGGTAATGCCTTCAACGCTCTTGAGAGTCTGATCGAGACGCTGGACGCCGGCCTGGAATTCGGCGGGGGTTAGAATATCAACGTCCCAGCCCGTAAGTCTGGCGGCGAGGCGCACGTTTTGGCCGCGCTTACCGATGGCGAGACTCAATTGATCTTCATTGACGACAACCGTGGCTCGGCCCAGTTCGAAACACAACGAGACTTCGGTGACCTCAGCGGGTTTGAGGGCATTGCTGATAAGAATCTGCGAAGATTCGTTCCAGCGGACGATATCGATTTTTTCGCCGCCGAGCTCGTCGACGATGTTTTTGATTCGGCTGCCGCGCACGCCAACACAGGCGCCGACGGCATCGACTTTGGAGTCGATGGAGGAGACAGCGATCTTGGTGCGATGGCCGGGCTCACGGGCAAGGGCCTTGAGCTCGATGGTTTTTTCGCCGACTTCGGGGACTTCGCGCTCGAAGAGCTTGCGGATGAATTCGGGGTGGCTGCGGCTCAGGATGATCTTAATGGCGCTGGGGGTGTCGCGTACTTCGAGGATGAGAGCCTGCACGCGCTCGCCGGAGTCGTAGGTTTCGCCGGGGATTTGCTCGCTCTTGGGCATGATGCCTTCGGAGCGGCCCAGGCTGATGATGAGCGTGGGGCCTTCAAAGCGGGCAACCGTGCCGGTGACGATGGTGCCGACGCGGTCTTTGAATTCTTCATAGATCGACCCGCGCTCATCCTGGCGGATGAGTTGGATCATAACCTGCTTGGCGGTCTGGGCGGCGATGCGGCCCAAGACACTTAAGGGGACGGCTTCGCCCGCACGATTGGCGGTGATGTCGCCGGTAATGCGGTCAAGCTTTACTTCGAATTCGGTGGTTTCTTCGACGTTAAATTGTTTACGAAGAGCGGAGGCCATGGCCTGCTCGATGTTGGTGTAGATTTGCTCGCGATCGATATTTTTGTCACGAGCGATGCCGTCGACGATTCTAATGAGTTCAGGGTTATTCATATTTAGTTTTCCTCTCTATTCAATTTTTGATAGTTGTTAGTGGTTAGTTGTTAGTTGTTGAAAACCAATTCCAACTATCCACTAACAACTATCAACTAACAAAAAAGCCACCGATCACGGTGGCCACTTTTTCGCGAAACCGAAGTTGGCGGAAACACCGTCAGGCCCTCATCGGAATCCTCCGATCAGGGCGATGCGGAAAAGAAAATGGCCATGGCTCTTATGCGAGTGCATGGCGATTCTCTGCAATGTTTCCTGACAAACTCAGGTTCATCCCGGTCTCTCCGGGTTCGAAAAAGTGGATCCGGCGCGTATCCACAAACATGGATACGTCGCTTCCAACGGCCAAGCCTTGCTCAGCCTCGATACGAGCGACGATATGGTCGCTCAACGAATTACTCAGGTACAAATCCATGTCATTTCCCAATGGCTCGATGACATTGAGTTTCAATATTAGGGCCGACTGGCCCGAACCATCCACCGGCCTCATGTGAAAATGTTCAGGGCGCACGCCCAGAACCACATGCTGGCCGACTTTCCCAGCCAGGATATCCTTTAGATGACCGGGAACGGAGAGCCTAAAGCCTTTGCCGGGTAAGGTCAACTCGCCAAGCATGACCTTGGGCTCGTCGGATTTGGCTGCAGAGCCGGCGGCACGGGCGTTTTCAAGCTTGCCTTCCTCGAAAATCATCTCGCCGTCGATCATCTTGATGGCGCCGTCAAAGAAGTTCATGGGGGGCATGCCAATGAAGCCGGCGACAAAGCGGTTGTTGGGCATGTTGTAGGTGACCAGCGAGGTGGCGGCCTGCTGGATCTTGCCGTCTTTCATGACCACGATGCGGTCGCCGAGGGTCATGGCCTCTTCCTGGTCGTGGGTCACGTAAATTGTCGTGGTTTTGAGGCGGAGGTGCAGTTTTTTCAACTCAGCGCGGGTGGTAACACGCAATTTGGCGTCAAGGTTGGAGAGCGGTTCATCGAAAAGGAAGGCAGCGGGTTCGCGGACAATGGCCCGGCCGACGGCGACGCGCTGGCGCTGGCCGCCGGAGAGGGCTTTGGGTTTACGTTCTAAGAGATGGGTAATATCGAGAATTTTGGCGGCATCGGAGACGCGCTGGTGGATTTCCTTCTTGGGCATGCCGCGAAGCTTCAATCCAAAAGCCATGTTCTTATAGACGGTCATGTGGGGATAGAGGGCGTAATTCTGGAAGACCATGGCGATGTCGCGGTCTTTGGGGGGGACATCGTTAACGACTTTGGGCCCGATCTTGAGCGTGCCGCCGGTAATTTCTTCCAGCCCTGCGACCATGCGGAGGGTGGTGGTCTTGCCGCAGCCGGATGGACCGACAAGGACGACGAATTCCTGGTCTGCGATGGCCAGATCGATCGCATCGACCGCTTTGACGCCGCCGGGGTAGACTTTGGAAATCTTTTCGAGTTCGACTCTTGCCATGCCTTTTGTGCTCCGCGAAAAAAAGCCGAGAGGAGGCTTAGTTATAGCGTGGGGGAGTATAACGGAGCAAGGGTGGGGAGGGGAGAAAAATCCGGGAAATTTGCGCAATTTATGCGGCTGTGATCAGCACTTTGCCATGCGAGCGCGGATGCGATCGGGAAATATTAACGCGGATATCACAACCGAGGGCGGTCAGGAAACGGAACAGGCGGTCGGTGGAGAATCCATCAAGTCGGCCATTGAGCAGGGCCGATATCTTGGGCTGGGAGATACCAAGCAGTTTTGCAGCGTGCGCCTGCGTGAAGCGGCGGGTTTGAATGATTTTTAAGATTTGTGCGGCCAAACGCGCTTTGGCCAGGTATTCCTCAGGATTTTTTATTCCGATGTCTGCAAAGACATTCCCACTACTATTGTAAATCTTAGTCTTTTTATTCATGTTTCATAACTCCTGTATACATGATAAAGCTCGGCGGCAACTTTAAGGCGATCCTTAATTAGATCGATTTCGGGTTTCGGCGTGGCGATGCCGCTTTTGGATTTCTTCTGAAACACATGCAGCACAAAAACCAGCTCGCCAAACTTGACCGTATAGATTGCGCGATATGTGTCACCGCGAAAATCTTCGATAATCTCCAATACACCGGCGCCTCCGAAGCCGCCTAATGGCTTGGCCTTGAGCGCCTTCATGCCGATCTGCGCGAGAAACAGTGCGTATCCGATCTCTTTTTGCACTGGCATCGGAAATTTTTTCAGTGCATGCTTAGTCGGGCCAACCCATTTTAGTGGCTTTGGATTCCCATCCGACAAACGCATTAGAAGAATATTATCCCATATTTGGGATAATTGTCAACCGCTGCGGCCGGCCGTGTGTTGCCATTTCTGAAGCATGGCTTCCAGGCGAGGGATTTGTTTCTGGGCCGCGGGATTATTCGAAAGATCGTGGATTTCGTCGGGATCGTTTTGCAAATCGAAAAGCTGGGTGATTTGCTGGTCGTGGATGTGGCAGCGCATGAGTTTCCAACGAGCCTCGCGCACCGATTCCTGCGTTTGGGATTTGTGGAAAAAGGCGTTGTAGGCGGAGTCGCGGACGTTCTCTTTTTTACCAGCGATGATGGGAGCCAGGGATTGACCATCGACGGATTTCGGGATGGGGATTTGCAGGAGATTGCAGAGGGTGGGAAAGAGGTCGGCGCCGTAGGAGAGGGCGCGGGATTCGCCGTGGGGGATGCCGGGGCCGGAGACGATGCAAGGGACGCCGACGGCTTCTTCGTAGACGTTTTGCTTGCCGAAGAGGCCATGGGAACCGATGCACAGGCCGTGGTCGCCGGTGTAGACGATGAGGGTGTTTTCGAATTGGCCGGAGGATTTGAGGTTGGCGATCGCGCGGCCGACGGCGTGGTCCTGGCTGGAGATCATGCCGTAGTAATCGCAGAGTTGTTGCTTGGTGTCTTCTGGCGTGCGGGGCATGGGGGCGAGTTTTTCGTCGCGCTCTGCCATGTCGCCATTGTCGAAAGGTGGCTGGGGCATCCAGTTTTTGGGCAGAGGCATTTTGGCGGGATCGTACATCCTGGCAAAGCTACCGGGCGGGGTGCGCGGATCGTGTGGGCTGGTGAAGGCAAGGTAACAGAAGAAGGGTTGCTCGCCATTTTGTTGTTTCAAAAAATCGGCAGCGGCATCGGTGTAAAAATGGGTGGAGAATTGGTCGATTTCTTTGGTGCGGCCAGAAGGATATTGGCCGGTCGGGTCGAAATCCTGGTAATGCAATTTGTATTGATCCCAATTCATTCCGCCAAAGAAAATGTGCGAGCCGGCGTTGAAGGATTTGGCGAAAGATTTCGGGCCGTTGTGCCACTTGCCGCAGCCAAAGGTCGCGTAGCCGTTTTGCTGTAAGGTTTGGCCGAGGGTTTGGTGCGGGCCGATGTTGTCGGGGACGCGGAATAAATATCTGCCTGTGTGGACCATGGCGCGCGAGGGAACGCAGACGGCGCCGGTGGTGTGCGAGCCCATGGTGCGGCATTGGCGAAAGGAAAAACCGCTACGAGCCAGCGAATCAATATTCGGCGTGGAGATGACCGGATTGCCCCAGGCGTGGATCGTGTCATTACGCTGGTCGTCTGCGATGATGAAGAGAATATTTGGCCGGCGAGGTTTGCTCGTCAGTGCAGCGATGGTGCGAGAACGAGTGGCCAACACCCCCCCTGCTGCGACGGCGGCGGATTTGAGAAACTGGCGGCGGTTTTTCGTTTTCTCCATGCAACAAGGGTAACGCGAGGCTAGGCGGGGGATCAATGCGGGGAATTGCTTTTAAGCACGAACGGACACGAATTTTCACGAATAAATTCGGGTTTAGTGGACATGGCGTATATTTGATGCAGAAGCAATTCTGACGGGCGAAAGAGAGGTTGGGCATGAGATTCGGATGCATGGGCTTCTTGGTACTTCTCTTAGTGACAGGAGTTGATGCGCAAATCACGCGAACGGCGACGTTCGAAAATTATACGGCAGGTCAATTTTTCCGCCCATCTTTTACGGATCCTCTTAGCGGAATTAGTTTTTATGATTCAACTACTCCTCCCGGTTACGGTTTTGCCATCGATGGATCGCCTAATGGCGCATATTTTTCAGGTGGGAATTATCTAACTGCAGGTGGAGGGCCTTTCAATGGTTTGGGAGCATATTTCGGATTCACAGCGGACCTTCCGTTCGCAGCAAATCACGTAAATCTTGAGGCGGAGTACCAAGCCGATTCCATTACAAATGTTGTTTTAAAGGGATTTGACTCTTCTGGTCATGTAGTGGCCCAGGAGTCAGGACAAGCGAGCATGTCGAATCCTTTCACTTTAGAAATCGATTCTGCGCAGTACAACATCACGACCTTTCAGATTTCGGTGGGTGGTGGCGCGGCGGGTTATGACAATATCAGCTACACCTATCTGCCAGAGCCGGCAGAACTAGGGTTGCTTATCGTTGCGGGTGGCGTTGTAACCGCGCAGAGGAACTGCTCTCGCCGCGGAAGTGGCAAGGCCTCGAGTGGTTTGTATTCGCATTTTCCTTGTCCCTGACTTCATTCGCGTCCATTCGTGTCTATTCGTGATTCTGCTTTCCGAAAGCGCTGCGGAATAACATGCTCCAGAACACTCATGCCCAGCAGATGGCAGATAATGCCGTAGACCGCAGTGCCCAGAGTCATGAGGATCAGCAATTGCTCAGCCCAGGCGATTTTTCCCTCGTGATGTGGGTAAAACGAGAGATGTTGCACGGCCAGGCACGCGGCGAGCATGGCGGCGGAGGCGATTAGCATTTTCACGACAGGCCCCGCGAGTTGTTGCAGGTTGATCCCGCCTACCCGCCGGTTGAGCATGAAGACCATCGCGATGGATTGGACGGCAAAGCTGACCAGCGTGCCGGCGGCCATGGCGGATTCACTCAGGCCGGTCCAGAGCAATGGTACTTCGACAGCGGTATTAATCAGGAGATTGACGATGCCCCAGTAGAGCGGGGTTTTGGTGTCGTGAATGGCGTAATACGCCCGATTCAGAATTTGCTGCAATGAAAACGCCCAGATGGCAGCGGCGTAAAGCATGGTCGATCGAGCGACCAGCTCAGTGTCGTGCGGGTGGAAATCGCCACGTTGAAAAATCAGCGCAGTGGCGGGATGGGCAACGACAATCAGGCCGATGGAAGCGGGGAGGCCAATGAACAAAGTCGCTTCGATGCCGCGGCGGATGGTGTGTTTGAAAAGAGTTTGATCAACAGACAAGGCGCTGGCCGAGAGGCGGGGGAAAATTACCGTGGCGACTGCGGTGGCGAAAATGCTCAAAGGAAATTGGTAAAGATATTGTGCCCAGTTCAGGCGGGCCAGGGCGCCTGCTTCCATGGGGTACCGAACCAGGTGGCCGAGAAAATGGAAATGCATGCTGGTGCGGCTGGCGGAGAGGAAAAAGGTAATGCCCTTGTCAGCCATCGTCGAAATCTGTAGCACGCCGGCAGAGAGGGCGACCGGGCCAGTGAGCCGAAGCATCTGCCGCACCTGCGGCGTGAAGAAATGCATGACGGGATGAAAACGGAAACCGGTACGCAGCAGCGACGGAATCAGCCAGCCGAGTTGAAACAAGCCGGAAATCAACACGCTGATCGCCAGGACATACACACCCTGCACGCGGCCTTCATGCGTGTGCAAATCGCATATCTCGGCGGCGGCGACGATGGCCGCGATGAGGAGGATATTCGAGACAATCGGCACGGCGGCGGGGGCGGCGAAGCGATGATGCACTTGAAGAATGCCGGAAAGAAATGCCTGGCCGCAGACCAGCAACACGTACGGCAGCATGATTGCGGTCAGCTTCAGTGCCAGGACAGTTTCGGGATCGATCTGAAAGCAATACGCCCAGGCCAGCAAGACCGCCTCGCCGATGAAAGTGAGAGCGATAAGTAGGACGATCAGGAGATTGACTGATGCGTTGGCAAAGCCATTGGCTGAATCGATGCTGCGCGGATCGGAGTTTTGGCCGCCAACGTCCTCGCGGCCGACGGCTTGGGTGTAAAGCGGGATAAACGCTGCCGAGAGAGCCCCTTCGCCGAGCAGTCTGCGAAATAAATTGGGAATCGCAAAGGCGAAAGTAAAAGCCGACCAGACTTCGCCTGCCCCAAAGCATCTAGCCGCAACCGATTCACGCACCAAACCCAGCACCCGGCTGAAGAAGGTAAGCAGGGCCACGACCTTGGCATTGGCTACAAAGCTGGAACTCGTCGCGCGCTTTCGAGCGGCAGAAGGTGGAGCAGGGGCAGAAATGTTGGACATTGCATTAACCGTTGTGATGTTTGGGGACCAATTGTGTCGAAAGAAACGCGTCGCTTAACAGCAACGGGGACAGCGACAGCTACAGCGGGTCGCTAACCCTTGATCGACACAGGCGGGGGTGGTTACTGCAATAGTTGCCATCGACTCATGCATTATCGCGATTGCCGAAAGAGATTCCAGAGGCGAGGCATAGGGAAAAATATCCAGCGGCATTTCTTTGGTGGGATGCGGCGGGCGAAATTAGCGAAATTTGGATTTAGTTGGTTGATGGAACTGTGGTGCGATGAGCAGAGAGATAATCGGCAATCACACCAGCGACGATTGCATGTCCAGCCGGCCGTAAATGACCGTGACCATTTTCGAAGGCGGTCTGCTCAGGAGGATACTTCGCCAAAGCCGCAGTGGTATCGACCAGATCGATATGCTGCGTTTTGCACCAGTCTTTGAGCATCGCAAGCCCGGGAGCATAGGCAGCCCAGTCCGGCCCGTTGAAGGGAACATAAACAATCGCAAAATCAGCCCCCGCATCAGTAGCAAAAGACCTGGCTTTGCCGAGGATTTGAAGATTAGCGGGCGTATCACGGGAAATGTTGGGCTTTTCAGCCTTGGAGCCGGCGTCGGCGACAGTAATGTGCATCAATCGAGGCATGGCATAACGGCTCCAGATTTCCGTCAATGCGCAGTAAGGATCTTCCGATGGAAATGAGGGGGAAATGCCCACCAGAGACGGGGAAAATGGCTGGGTCAGATCGCCCGTGTTGAGAACGAAAATGACGGTGTTAGCATGAAATGTGCCTCGGGACCGGAGATAGCCGAGCTCGTTGGCGGGCGCCCATCCGCCAGCAGAAGCATTCAGGACTTCAACCGATCTGTGGAGACGGGCAGGCAAATCGCGTTGCAGGATCGAAGTAAAGATTTCTGGCTGATTCACGTAAGTGGTGCCATATGTAATCGAATCGCCAATCATGAGAATGCGAAACTCACCAGCAGGTTTTGGTGAAAGCACTTCTGGCGAGCGCATGTTGAAAGAGTTGATATCGTTATGACAACCGAAACGGTCGACCTGCTGCGAGGGAGCGGGCAGATAGCCGGTGTCGGCATCATTGGCGTACAGCAATGGATGGCCGAACCCAAAGGCCAGACGGAGTGTCACATCGAGGGCTACTACTAAGATGACAATGACCAGGAGGGTCCCGAGAGTCCAACGTTTCCAACGTTTGTGAAGCATGAGTAATTTTATCGGCGAAATTCCAGAGGAGGGTGATGGGCAGAACGGTTATCGCAGATCTGGCGGAGCTCTGCAGCAGCGGAGCGGGGATTTTCTGAGGCCAGAACGGCGGCGGTGACGGCGAGGCCGGTAATACCGGTGGCGAGGACTTCGGAGGCGTTTTGGGGTGTGATGCCGGCGATAGCCAGGGTGGGAATTGGGATTTCTTTGGTGACCTGGGCAGCGAAGGACAAGCCGGGGATAAAGTCTCTGGGTTTGGTGGGGCTTTTGTAGATCGGGCCGACGCCAATGTAATTGGCGCCGTCGCGCACGGCCTCGCGGGCTTGGTCGAGATTGTGGGTGGAGACGCCGACGAATTTATTCGGACCGATGAGTTTGCGCACCTCGGTGGCGGGGAGATCGGTTTGGCCAACGTGAACGCCATCCGCATCCGCGAGAATGGCGATGTCGGGGCGATCATTGATGATAGAGATCACGTTGTGCTTTTTGCATAACTGGACAAAGGCCTTTGCGCGGCAAAGGAGTTCGCCACCTTCAAGGGCTTTTTCGCGCAGCTGCAGACAATCGGCCCCACCGAGGATGGCCTGCTCGGCCGCCTCGAGCCAGGGGAGTTTGCAGACCGATTCGGTGATCAAAACGCAAAGCCGAGCATGAAACTTTGCGGGATGAAGCGTGCGGGAGATGCCGAGTTCCAGATCATAAAAGCGATAACGAAGCTTTTCGATTTGGGCAGCGATGGATGGATCGAGAGCTTTGCTGAATTCTTCCAGGGAGCGGAGCGCTTCGCCGAGGCGCTTACCGGCAGCAATGATCACGGACGCTAAATCGGGCCGGGAAAATTCGGTCGCGGTTTTGTTTTCACAACCCACATCATTCGGCGTATCGCGATGCAGAATCGCCTCGGGAAGAAGCGGCTTGAGGGCGGTGGTTAATTCGTGCCGAAGAGTTTTCAGTTCGGCACTCAGAGCAGCATCATTGAGAGAAAAGCGGGCGTAATCTTCCAGCACCCGGAGCGCTTCGCGGGCGCGGTTGGCATTAGCATCGAGGATGCGGAGTGTATCGGAGTTCATAAAGAAGAGATGCAACCACAGAGGCACAGAGGCACAGAGGCCAACTTGGTCTTCTGAGGCGTTTCGCAGCGCAGAATTTTTTTAGAAAAATCTTGTGAGCGGATTTTATTCGCGGTATTGCCGAATAAAACCGGTCGCGCCTCTGTGTCTCTGTGCCTCTGTGGTTGCATCTGTTTTATTTCCCGAATTATAGCTTGCGTAATTGCGCTGTGAGGATGCGGTCGCGAGGGCCTAGATCTTTGAGGATTTTTGGAGATTCGAATTCGGGATATTGTCGAGCGATTTCCAAGACTGCGGGGCCCTGGTCGTAAGCGATTTCGAGATAGATTCGCCCGCCGGGAGCAAGATATTTGGGAGCTTCAGAAAGAATCCGGCGATGCGACGAAAGGCCATCCAAGCCGCCGTCGAGCGCGAGCCTAGGTTCAAAATCGCGCACGCTCTTGTCCAGTTTTTCAATATCAGCCGCGGGAATGTATGGAGGGTTGGAGACAATCAGATCAAAATTCCGAGCATCGGGAAGATTATCCAAAGCAGAAAATAGATCACCTTGAGCTAAAGTCACGCGCTGATCGAGTTGGAGTTTTTGTAGATTCTGTTTGGCGACAGCGAGAGCTTTTTCAGAAATATCCGTGGCAATAACGACGGCGGTTTTGAGATTCTGCGCCAAAGCGGCAGCGATGCAGCCTGAGCCCGTGCAAAGATCGAGAATGCGCGGCGAAGAAAGCCCGGTCTCATGCCGGGCAAGTTGCAGGATGTGCTCGACGAGCGTTTCCGTTTCGGGCCTCGGGATCAATACATCGGGAGTGACTGCGAATTCCAGATTAAAGAAATGAGCGGTCCCGGTCAGATAAGCGATCGGCTCCTGTTCGCCGGCTCGTTTAACCAACTCGCGAAATTGGATCAGCTCTTTCTCGCTGAGCACCCGATCGTAATCGGTGTAGAGCTTGATGCGCGGGACCTGCAGCACATGAGCCAGAAGCAACTCAGCTGAAAGCCGTGGTGAATCCACTTCCTTGCGCGTAAAAAACGGTGCAGTCCATTCGAGCAGTCGGCGGATGGTCCAAGGAACGGCTTCGGACATAATTCAAATTAACCACTGATAAACACAGATGAACACGCATAAATGCAAATACAAGTTAACCACAGAGGCACAGAGAGCACAGAGGCGCCGTCGGTATTCCATGCGGCAGGGCGAATTTTGCATCAAAAATAATTTTCAAGAACGATGAATTGGCAAATTGCCGGCCAAACAAGTTGGCCTATGTCCTCTCTTTGCCTCTGTGGTTGAATCAGATTTTTCTTATCTGTGTTCATCCGTGCTCATCTGTGGTTAATCTCTCATTTGATTGCCAGGTAATACAAAGTTCCGGTTTGGAGTTGCCTGCCCGCGAGCTGGCCGGCAGCGGGGCCGATGCCCATGTAAATATCGCTGCGGCCCGCAGCGCGGATGGCGCCACCGGCATCCTGGTCGAGCATGAACCCTTTCCAGTCGACGAATTGCCCCTCCTGCTGGGCGGGTAACTGAACGACGACGAAGGACATCAGAGCGCGCGGATAAACTGCTTTATCCGTGGCGATCGTAGCGAAGGGCGTAACGGGCACATTCAGACAGCCAAAGGGACCACCGGGCCGGATGGCGAAGAAGACGTATCGCTGGTTGATATCGAGATATTTATCCATCGCTTCAGGATGGGCCTGGAAGTAATCGGAAAGGCCGTGAAGAGAGAGCTGATCTTCGCTGATAGCGCGATCGGCAAGCATTTGTCTGCCCGGCGAAGTGTAGGGATAGCCGTTGTTCGCCGAGTAGCCGATCTCGAGCGTGCGGCCATCGGTCATGTGCAGAATCGCAGAGCCTTGCACGGTAATCACATAGGCATCCCAGCGGCTTTTGAGCCACACCAATTCATGACCAGCGAGCACACCCGAGTGCTCAATCTGGTCGCGCGTGTAATAGAGAACATATTGGCCATCTGCAGTACGACGGCTGGCCATGGTGCCGGTGGGATCGTTATAGAGATCCGTCGGGCGTTTATAGAGCGGATATTGATATTCGCCAGTGCGTGTGGCAGACGCTTCGTAGATGGGGGTGTAATAGCCGGTGTACTGAACCTCGCCCGTATAACCGCCCGCTTTTTCCGGATCGGGAGCGCCAATGGATTTATAAACATCAAAACGCTGCCGAACGATGCTATTGATCTGTGCCGCCTGGGAGGGATCGTTGATGATCTGCTTCAGTTCAAGCAGCGTATTCACCGCCCGGTCATGAGAGATGTCCAGGTAGGGGAAAAACTGCTGGCTCGATCGCGTGCGAAGATATTGCAGCGAATAATCCAAGGCACGATTCAACCGAGACAGATCGGTCTGTGAAAATGAGAAATCCGGATATTGGCTGGGGTCAATTTTGACCAGGGCAAGCTGCCCCTGAGGGAGAGGCGCGTTGTAATTGATCTTATTGTGATGGCAGCCTGCCAGGGTGATGAGCAGAACCAGAAGAGTAGAAAGGCAAAGAGTTTTGCGCATGGCAATGCTATAACAAATTGCGGCATGCCTTGCTAGAGTCGGCTAATTTCGGGCCCAGGACGGCCCGGGCAAACGCATGTAGCATTATTTCCCTCCCCTTGTACTCAGGGAGAGGGTAGGGGTGGGGGTTGATCGACACAGTTGACATAAACCCCCCCACCCTAACCCTCCCCCTGATTACAAGGGGAGGGAATAAATATGTTATTTCGGCTACATGCGTTTGCCCTGCGAAGACGGCCCGGCTCTGCTGGTAGGATCGCAGTCGTAAATTTAAAGATTAACGAGTATTCAATCGCCCGTTAGCGCGGTTTTGATGCGGTTAACGACCGCGAGGCGCTCGTAAGTGCCGACGATCTGGGCTTGTTCGATGATGTGGCCTTTCATCGCGGTTAGCAGCGTATCGCGCTCGAGGGCAGGGGCGATATTGAGATTGGTGTCGAGGGCGAAGAGCTTGAAATGATAATGGTGCGGGCCATGGGCAGGAGGTGGGGCGCAGCCGATGTAGCCGATTTTGCCAGCGGAGTTTTGGCCTTGCTTGGCGCCTAGAGGCATGCGCAGGGTGCGATCGGTAGGGACAGCTTCGGGCAAGGAGCGGGTTTCGGGTGGGAGGTTATAGAGCACCCAGTGGATGAAGGGATTAGGGTGTGGCTTGGGAGCGTCGGGGTCTTCGACGATCAAGATTAGCTCGCGCGTGCCGGAAGGAACGCCGGAGAAATTGAGGGCGGGAGAAATATTCTCACCATCCTGTGTGAATTTTTGGGGGATGGGTTGTCCCGCTTGAAAGGCGGGAGAATCGATTTGCATTGGCATAACTGCACCAACAGAATTTTTTAGTTTGCGACAGTGGCACTGAAGTGCCACCGCCAGTGAATAATCGCGTCAGAAAATTGTTCGGTTACCGGGCGGATTGACCTTTGCGGGCACGGGTTCGGGCGCCTTTGCGAGCGGAGGCGGAGCGAGCGGCTTGGGGCCGGGAAGCTGCGGCTTTCCCGCCGCGTTTACCACCGCGATGATATACGGAAGTATTTTCACTCTTGCCACGACCGGAGCCGGACTTGCGGCCGCCGTGCGAGATTTTATTTTCCGTGGCCCAGGCGCGGCGCTTTGCCTCTTTCGCGGATACGCCGCGTTTTTCGTAGCCTTCTTCAATATGCTCAGCTTGTCGTTGCTGTTTGGCGGTATATGCCGATTTGTCTCCGCGAGGCATGGATACGCTCCTTAAAAGGTAATTAATTTGGGTGATGCAAATGCAGCGCCAGCGTTTCGGTTGAGCTCGGAACTGGTTATGATTTTTGTATGAGCGAGACAGAAGCCACTTCGAAAACAGAGAGTCCTGCTGCAGAAACTGAGAAAGCCGCTGCGCCCGCGCCGCTGCGAAGCGTGCACACTGGAAGCGTTGCGCAGATCCTGGGGGAATTGGGATGTTCGCTGATGGTCAGCACGTATCAGGCAGGGAAGCTGGTGATCCTGCGCAATGACGGACCGATGACAGTGAACACGCATTTCCGCTCATTTGAAAAGCCAATGGGTATAGCGATTAGCGGGGATCGGATGGCCATTGGTACAGCTCGGCAGATCACGGAATTTCATAACGTCCCAGCGGTGGCGCCCAAAGTGGAACCGCCTGGCAAATGCGATGCAGCTTATCTTCCGCGCGTTACGCATCACACCGGTGATATACAGATTCACGAGATGGCATTTGCGGGGACTGAGCTTGTTTTCGTTAACACGCGATTTTCATGTCTGTGCACGCGGAGCCCGTTGTACAGTTTCGTACCGCGCTGGCGGCCAAAATTTGTCACGGAGCTGGCGGCAGAAGATCGCTGCCATCTCAATGGCCTGGCGATTCGCGATGACAAGCCGCGCTACGTAACCGCACTGGGGAGGACCAACACGCAAGGCGGCTGGCGCGACAACAAAAAGAGCGGGGGAATTATTATTGATATTCCGTCCGGTGAGATTATAGTTGAGGGATTGTCGATGCCGCACTCGCCGCGCTACCACAATGGAAAGCTGTGGGTACTGAATTCCGGCTCGGGGGGTCTAGGCTATGTGGATTTGATGAATGGACAATATACCAACGTCTGCAAACTTCCCGGTTTTACGCGCGGATTCGATTTTGCGGGACCGTTTGCGTTCGTAGGACTTTCGCAGGTGCGCGAGTCAGCGGTGTTCAGTGGAATTGAAATCGCGGAATTGCCCTTGGAGCAAAGGTCATCGGGCGTGTGGATTGTCGATCTGCGCAATGGTCGAATTGCCGGGTATGTCAAATTTGAAGAAGCAGTTCAGGAAATTTTCGCAGTGCAGGTGCTGAAGCGAAAGTATCCCGATGTGATCGTGGAAGTCGGCCCGACGCTCTCGGGATCATTTGTTTTGCCAGATGAAGCGCTGAAGGATGTGTCGAAAGGGCACGTAGTGCTGCGTGAGAGCGAAAACCCAGATAACCCTGAACGGTGAACGATGAACGCTGAAAAAAAAAAGAAAACTAAATCGCTTTGCCGTGGTCCGTCTTTTCAGCGTTCTGCGTTCATCGTTCAGCGTTTCTTTTCTAGTCTCCAGGGCCTTTGCCTGAAAACACGGGCAAATAGCGATTTGGCATTTGCATGACGATTAGCGCGACCGCGGTGCAGTATTCGTTGCTGACTTCGCCTGACCAATTGCCCAGGGTGTGATCCTGGCGGGAGATCAGTTCGTCGCGAACGGCGGGGTACCAGGTGGCCCAGAAATTTCCGCCGGCGAGGAACATGGCCTGGGCGGCATAATATTGGCCGTAGAAATAATGAGCGTAGATGTTGGGCGGGAGATTCGGCCGGGGGCGGAATTGGAAAACATAATCGAGGCCGTGTTTGAGATCGTTGCCTTGAAAGACGCCGGCGTAATAGAGAGCGGCTACGCCGGCTGCGGAGCGTTCGAAGGCGCTGCCGCCACCACCGCCGGGGGCGTTCATGTTGGCCATGTAAGAAAAACCGCCGTCGGGATTCTGGCAATGGCGGACGTAGGCAATGGCGTTGTCGATAATTTTTTTATCGACTTGCACGCCAGCATCGCGAGCAGCGCGCAGGGCCATGACCTGGGCGATGGTCACGGAGATGTCGGCGTCGAAAGGAACGGGCATGTAGCGCCAGCCGCCGTCGGCGTTTTGCGTGCGCTCGATTAATTTCACGGCATTTTCCAGCGTTTCGTGAACGGCAGGATCGGGAGACATGCCATAAACCTCACCGAGGAAAAGGGTGGCGAAACCGTGCGAATACATTGGTCCCGGCGAAGGCTCGGCGCAAAGCAGACCAGACTCCTGAGCGCAATGCGTGATGTATTTGACGGCGCCAGTGACTTGCGCGGCGTATTTCCCACGCGAAGGGAGATTACCGGCTTCCATGAAAGCGATGGCGGAAAGCGAAGTGATCGCGGAGGTAGCGCCGTAGGAACCGCCGCCGGTGCCGAAGGAGCCGTCGGCTTGTTGGCGTGTGGCGAGCCAGGAGAGACCCGTGCGAATGGCAGATTCGGCGGCAGGGGTTAATTCGTCGCCACGAACTTGATTGGGAATAGGAGCGAGTGGAGAAGATTGGGCGATCGCGCTTGCTGTCAAAACACCCAAGCCAAGAAGAGCGATAATGTTGGCGAATATTTTCATCACGGCTTTGGCGTAATTGATCCTAGCACGACTTGGCGACTTGCGCCGGTAACCGAAGGAAGATTGGCTGGTTCGCCATCAAGGCATGCAGCACCTAGGAGGGCAAAAGCGACGGCTTCTTTCGCTGGCGAAGGGATGCCAAATTCATTGGTGCTTCTGACTTGGGATACAGGCAATTTTTTTAAACCATCCAACAGACATTGGTTTTCGATCCCTCCGCCGCTGGCGATGATTTCCGTGGAGGCAAGAATTTTCAGATGTTTCAATGCGGATTGGATTTGCAGGATCGTTAGCTCGCAGGCGGTGCGCAGCAGGTCAGGAAAGGACGCGATGGGGTTCACGTGGATGACCGCGCGGAAGATGTCGATCATTTGCGGGATGTCGGTCGATTTTGGGGGAGGCTTGGCGAAGAATTTATCCGCGGTCGTGTATTGGAGGATGTTGGGATGGATATTTCCCGCCATGGCGAGTTTACCACCTGCGTCGAAGCCGGGACCGTGAGGATCGTACTGACGGCAAAGCCAGTCGCTGAGGCAGTTCCCCGGGCCGGTATCAAAGGCGATGACATCACCGAGCCGGGCGCCAGCGGGGAGATAGGTCAGATTGGCAATTCCACCGATGTTGAGGACCACACGGGGAATTTGTGCATCTCGAAAAAGCAGATAGTCGGCAAAAGGAACCAGGGGAGCGCCCTGCCCCCCCGCAGCACAGTCGGCGCGGCGGAAATCGCTGATGACGGCGCAATTGGTTTGATATGCCAATAGTGCAGGATCAAACCACTGGATCGTGGTCGGCGGAGCATGGAAAAGCGTTTGGCCATGCGCGGCAATTGCGGTTAAATCTTCAGATCGCATTCCAGCTTGCGAGGCAGCCTGTTTGATGGCGATCGCATGGGCCAGCGAGATTTCTCTCCCTACTTCGGCCAATTCATGCAGAGAAATTTTTTCATCGCTGCGCAGTGCAAAAATGCGCTGGCGCAGGGCGGCGCTGTAGGAATGCTGATGATGCAGAATCAGGCGCGGCTGCATCGCAAAGCCCGAGTCGGTGATTTCAGTGATGGCGACATCGACTCCGTCGGCACTCGTGCCGCTCATCGCCCCGGCGATTATTCGCGTGGTATCAGGCATCAATTGCCGATACTGTATGCAAAGTAGGCGATATAATGAATTGGTTACGTCAGGAGCTTTATGAGCAAGGATGAACAAACCCAGAAATCCTCAGCTGTCGCCAAGCCAAAAGGTAAGCGAGCGGCCAAGCCAAAGAAAAAACCACCCACTCCCCTGCCACCCTGGAAAGTCCTCCTGCACAATGACAACAAGAACGATGTTCCGTATGTCATAGAGACGATTGTGCAATTAACGCCCTTAGGGGAACAAACCGCGAAATTGCGGACACTGGAGGCGCACACTGCCGGTGTGTCGCTGTTACTGAGCACGCACAAGGAGCGGGCGGAACTTTATCGTGAGCAATTCCAGAGCAAGGGGCTTACCGTGACGATTGAACCAGCTTAAATTGTGAGTATGAATTCTCTTCCGATTGTGCTGGTCACCGAAGGTTCCGACGAAAAGCCACTTAGCTGGCTGCGCGAGCGAGCGCAGGTGATTGAAAAGTTTGTGGATGACCCGGGGTTTGATGAAGCACTGGCCAGTGCTGATGCGATGGTGGTGCGGACGTATACCAAGGTCAATGAAGCGATGCTTGCCAAAGCGCCGCGACTCAAGGTCGTGGGGCGCGGTGGGGTCGGACTGGAAAGCATCGATGTCGCGGCATGCCGCCGGCGCGGCGTGCAAGTCGTTTACACACCCGCAGCCAATACGCTGGCTGTTGGAGATTTTGTATTCGGATACATCATTCAGCTTCTGCGGCCATTTTGTTTTTTCAATAGTTCCCTCTCGCCTGCGGAATTTAAGCGCATTCGCGCCGGCGTGCGCGGAAAGCAATTGAATGAACTAACCATTGGTATTGTGGGGATGGGGCGCGTGGGTAAACGCATCGGCCATATTGCTGCCAATGGGTTTGGCATGCGCGTGGTCTATAACGATATTCTGGCCATAGAACCTGCCTCGCTGGATTTTCCAGCGGTGAGAATGAGCAAGGAAGAGCTTTATCAGCAAGCGGACATTCTCTCACTGCATGTGACGATGATTCCGGGGAATGAAAATCTGATTGGAGCCAAACAACTGGCAATGATGAAACCCGATGCGATTCTGATTAACACCAGTCGCGGAGAGGTGCTGGATGCAAATGCGCTGGCTCAGGCGCTAAAGGAAAAGCGACTGGCCGGAGCCGCGATTGATGTCTTCTGGCCGGAACCTCCGCCAGCGGATTTCCCATTACTCGGAATGAGCAACGTGCTACTGACACCGCACCTGGGAGCGCGCACGGCAACGGCAACGGAGAATATGAGCTGGGTGGTGCGCGATGTGACGAATGTGCTGGAAGGGAAACCGCCGGCATACCCGGCGCCGTGATCGTATTCAGTTCGCATCGATGCTAGTAGAGCCGAGGCGTCCTATTCCGGGATGTGGGAATTCCGGGCCTAGGACGGCCCGGCTCTATTACGATGTCGAGAAGTATTTGTGTTGGAGCGATACTACGCCGCTTTCGCGATTGGCGGCTTGGCTGCGGGCGGCGAGAACACACGTACACAGTTGCGCCCGGATTTTTTCGCTGCGTATAAGGAGAGATCGGCGGCTTTGATCAGATGCTGCGGCTCTTTCAAGGGGCAGCCAGGCTCGAAAGTGGCAACGCCAATGCTGGCGGTAACTGGCAAAGTTTTGTTGGGGCCAATGGATACTGGCTTGGCGGCAATCGCGCGGCGAATGGTTTCGGCGATCGCTGTTGCCGACGTGCGCGGCGTGTCGGGAAGAATTAACGCCATCTCCTCGCCACCATAACGGCAGGCCAGATCATGGGCACGAGCGGCTGTGTGGAGGATTTTGCCGACGTATTTCAGCACGGCATCGCCTGCGGGATGGCCATGAACGTCGTTCACCGATTTGAATTTATCCAGATCCAGAAGCAGCATCGAAACCGTGCGATTCTGACCGACAGCGGTGGTTAATTTCTCTGCGAGGAATTGATCGAAAGCCAATCGATTGGCCAACCCGGTCAGTCCGTCGGTAGAAGCTTCTTTCTTAAGCTGCTGGTTCTGCTGCTCAAGGCTGGATGCCTGCTGCTGCGTTTGCAACGTCAGCTCAACCAGGGCTTCGTTCGCTTTCTTGAGAATCGCCTCGTAATTCGCGGAGGAAGAGATGGTGATTTCAAAAAGCTGGGCGATTTCCTTCGTGCGCGTGCCAATATCATCGAGCATGGCATCGCAATCGGCCTGGCTGATGTTGAAAGTTTTCAGGGCAAAATCGCGGGTATGAGCAATCGCCGTGGCTGCGGGTTCCTCGATGAAAACGTCGGCACAACGACCGGCGAGATGAATCACCTCGGTCAGCTTACGGACTGATGAATCGGAAACCTGCGCCGGCTTGTGATGAAAGGCGATCGGTATCGCCAGCAACGGGGGCAGCTTCCAGCAGCCGGCCAGAATTCCTGAAGCATCCGCGTGAGTCAGCTCGAGTGATTGCTCTTCGGCGGCGGCGAGATCGAGGTGCGTAGTCACGCGGTTGCAGATGGCGCCGTATTGTTCCCCCAGGACCTGGTCCAGCACGAGCATCCCGATGTCTTTGAGCAATGCTGCCAGGAAGCATTCTTCCTGTTGCACGACCTGCATTTTGTTAGCGATCGTGCGGGCAGCGGTGGCGGCATAGACGCTACGGCGCCAGTAATCGATGTGCTTGAATCCGTGCGCTTTGCCCTTTGTCAGATTTGTTACAAGCGAAAAACCCAGGACGAGCGTCTTAACGGATTGAAGTCCGAGAATCACCAGGGCATGGCTGATGGTGCTGATGGACTGGCTGCGGCCATAAAAGCTGGAATTGACGGTGCGGAGAATTTTGCCAGAAAGGGCTGCGTCTTTGGAAATGATGCGGGCGATTTCAGGAATGTCGACTTCCTGGCGCTGCGCCAGGTCGAGCACCTGTATCGCTATTGCAGGTAGCGACGGCAGTGTGGGACACTGCTTGATACGGTTGACGAGTTGCTCCTTCATTAAGCTCCGCTACCAGCCCAAGTGTGCGCGCAAATCTTTCGATCACCGCGCGGGTTTTCGCTTTCTGACCTATTTTTATCGACTTAGCGGCAAGCCAACTTTGGAAACAAATTGTGCGGCAATAGTGATTTCTCCCCGGGTGATAAGTAATTTACCCGGGAAATCGATTACCCGAACTCATCACCGCGGAAGGTATTACCCAGATAAGCGTTTCGCACGACGGGGTCAGTAATAATTTGCCGCGGCGTGCCCTCTTTTATCACACGTCCGTCATTAATGATCAGAGCACGGTCGCAAACCTTAAGAGTCTGCGCGACGTTGTGGTCAGTTATCAGGACGCTTTTGCCGAATTCTTTTTTCAGGCGGACGACTTCTTTCTGTAAATCCTCGACCGCAATCGGATCCACGCCGCTGAAAGGCTCGTCCAATAAAATCAGCTTAGGCTCAGTGCAAAGGGCGCGTGAGATTTCCAGCTTGCGCCGCTCACCGCCGCTGAGCGTGTCAGCGCGCTGCTCTTTTAATTTCAGCAGACCATATTGCGTCAGCAGATGCTCGGCGCGGCGAAGGCGCTCCGAGCGCGCGATCGGCAGCGTCTCCAGAATCGCCATGAGATTCTGCCAAACCGTCAGCCGGCGGAAATCGCTGCGCTCCTGCGAAAGATAACCCATGCCCAGGCGAGCGCGCTTGTACATGGGCCAGTGCGTGATGTCGTGAGCATCAAATGCCACGGCCCCGGAATCCGCACGAACCATGCCCAGGATCATGCGAAAAGTCGTGGTCTTTCCAGCCCCATTGCGCCCCAGCAAACCGACAATTTCCTCCTGCGCCAATACAAAACTCACCTGATCCACCACCGTGCGGCGGGAATAAGTTTTAACGAGCTTAGTGGTTTCTAACAAATTCATAAAAAAGTTCTGAGTTCTAAGTTCTAAGTTCAAAAAAGCTTGGCATGCAAAACTTAGAACTTAGAACTCAGAACTTAGAACTGGTTAATGTTTAAAATGTCTTTGCCCGGTCAGGATCATCGTTGCGTTTTTCTCGTCGATAAGTTTAAGGGTTTCATTATCACGTACAGAGCCGCCGGGGTGGATGATGGCCGTGATGCCCGCTTCGAGCAAGAGCGCCGGGCCATCGGGGAAGGGGAAAAACGCGTCGGAGGCGGCGACGGCGCCTTGGGCGCGCTGGCCGGCTTTGAAAATTGCTAATCGGCATGCCGAGACGCGATCCTGCTGTCCGGCGCCGCTGCCTAGCATCATTTCGTCTCTGGCGATCACAACCGCATTGGATTTCACATGTTTGCAGGCAAGCCAGGCGATTTTCAAATCACGCATTTCGGCTTGAGTAGGTTGGCGTTTAGAAACAACCTTCCAGTTAGATTCGTCGATGCCAATTTTATCGGGTTCCTGCACGAGATAACCGCCGTTGATGGCATGAATCTGTAATAGCCGGGACGAAACTTCGTCCTGGGATTCCGGGAGTCGTTGACTCCCGGCTATTTTGGACAAATCAACCTGCAATATTCGTACATTTTTCCATCTGGATTTAAGCAATTCCAAAGCATCGGGGTCATAGCTGGGAGCGACGATGACTTCGAGAAATTTTTCGCCGGCGACTATTTGCTGGGCGGTCTTGAGATCGACTTGTCGATTCATCGCCACGATGCCGCCGAACGCAGCCAGCGGATCGCCGGCGTAGGCGTTGGTAAATGCGGTGGGCAGATCGGCAGCAGCGGCGTAGCCACACGGCGTGGCGTGCTTGACGATGCAGGCAGCCGGAACCGAAAGCTCATTCACCGCGGCCAGAGCGGCATCAGCATCTAAAAGATTGATGTAGGAGAGTTCCTTGCCGTGCAATTGCTTCGCGCCGGGAAGGCCAACCGGGTGACTCGCAGCGGATGAATCAACATAGACCGCTGCTTTCTGGTGCGGATTTTCACCGTAGCGGAGGGATTGGAGCTTTTTCAGGGATAAATTGATTTGGGAAGGCAAATCGGCTGGTGTTGACTCGGGTCGGGGACGGCCCGGTTCTTCTAAATAATGTGCGATCGTGGCGTCATATGCAGCAGTATGCGCGAAAGCTCGCTGGGCTTGTTTGAGGCGATGATCGGCGCAGGAGCTGCCGTTGTGTTTGCGCAGATCGCCCAGGACTTTTTCGTAGCGATCGGGATCAGTCACGACCAATACGAATTTATTATTCTTGGCTGCGGAGCGGATCATCGCTGGGCCGCCGATGTCGATATTTTCGATCGCTTCTTCAAAGGTTGCATTGGGCTTGGCGATGGTTTTGGCGAATGGATAAAGATTCACGCAGACCAGGTCGATCGGCTGAATGCCGTGCTGTTTCATGGCGGCGGCATGCTGCGGATGATCGCGCAACGCCAGCAGGCCGCCGTGAATTTTTGGGTGCAGCGTTTTGATCCGCCCGTCCATCATTTCGGGAAAGCCCGTCACCGCGGAGACATCAGTCACCGGCAATCCTGCATCACGCAGAAATTGAGCGGTTCCGCCCGTGGAGATCAGCTCGACATGGAATTCATTCACCAGCGCGGCAGCAAATTCTTTAAGCCCGGTTTTATCACTGACACTGATTAAAGCACGTTTAACTGGGACAAGCTCGACAGACACGAGAACTCCTAAAGGATGAAAGATGAAGGCGGAAGGATGAAAAAAATCTCATCCAACGGTGCATTTTTTCATCCTTCATCCTTCCAATTTCATCCTTATTTTTTCCATCACCAGTTCTCCCGTGGTGCCCGCGGTGAATACTGGCCGAATGGCATAAATCTGGCCGTCCGCAGTCGAAGCGAAAATCGTCGCATCGCGGGTATTGGTGGCAAAGGCGACAAAATGATGGCCATGCGAGGCGAAAAGCTGCTTGCCAGTCTGCTTATCAATCGCAGCGATCGAATTATCTGTGAGCCGTACGTACACACAGCGATTATCTTCGGACAAAATCTGAGCGACATTTTTGGCGGTCCACAACGGCAACCGATCGGCTGGTCCGTTCTCTTTATCAAGCGCTACCAATCCCACATCCGGCACGGCCTGGTAAACGCGCGTGGCTGTCACCGTCGGACTTTTCATCAGCGGATGCTGGGCGAAATATTGCCATTTGATATGCCCGGTATTGGGATCAAGGCAATACAGTTTGGTATCTGTTGAAGCGATGTAAACGCCGTAATCATCCGCCTTCAGATCAGCCACGATCTCGCCGGCCGTATTGAAATGGAAAATCCCCAGTGGCTCGGATGCCCCGCTCTGGTCCTGCGCCGCGATGACTTGCCCATCTTCGGTGCCAATGTAAAGAATGCCATTGGCATACGCTGGCGCCGCGGTAATGCCGGAATTGGTCAAAAACTCCCATTTGATCGGAACCTCCGGATTATCGGGATTGATGGCAATGACGCGCCCGCCGGTTTGATAATCGACACCGGTATAGAGGATCGAACCGCTGCCGATCAACGGTGATCGCAAAGCGCGGTGCAGATCAATAGCCCGCAGTTTCTGGCCGCGATGATTATAAATCTGCAGCGAGGTATCCGTGGGGAAAATGATTGTGTGCCGAAAGACCACCGGCGGTAAAAGCCGCTCGCCGCGGCTGCCCACATCCGATAACGACTGCATGGTCAGGCTGCTGCGATCCAGCGAAAAGGCTTCGCTGTTCTGCGTATAAACAATCAGCTTTTCATCGCAGAGATACAAATTCTCCACGCGATCCTTCTGAAGCTGCAAATTAGCGTCGGCGGCTTTGACAAAGGAGCCCGCAGGAATCGGGCCATATGTTGGCTGCGGTGGCGGCGCGGCATGCCGGCAACCACCAATTAACCCTGCGCCCAGGAGAATCAACCCAATCGAGTGCTTTTTCACGCTGTCTGCTCCTTTTTTCGCAGTTGTCCAGAATATCCGCCCAAAGCTCCGAACTCAAACTGGTTATGATCAATCTAAATGTAAATTCCAGAACCCGGTATTTCTCTCCTCTTAATAGTAGACGGCAATAACGTCCCAGCTCATGCGTTATACTGTTAATTCATGCCCCGCTATATCGTCTCTATCCTCACGGTCTTTTTCCTGGCGAATCTGGCCCTTGCACAAACCACCCGCCCATCTGGCGACCGTATGATGCGCCTGGGCGAGCGCATTCAACAGCTGACTGCTCAGCTCAATCTGACCGACGACCAGAAACAGAAAATCGACGATATTCTCCAGCAAGCGCGCGATCAGTTCCGCCAGGAACTGCCGCAGTTACACGATGCCACCCCCGAACAACGCCGCGCCAAAATCCAGGATATCGTTGAAGGGGTGCGTCAGGAGATCGGCGATCTGCTCACGCCCGCACAGCGAGATAAGCTACAGGACCTGCTTCAGAAGCAGAAGCAACGCCAATCCGAAAACGCGACCCCCGCTAACACAAACACGAACACCAACGACCAGGAACGCCAGAGTCGTATCGCCAGCCTGCTCAAGCCACACACTAGTTCCGTTGCCACCACACGCCCCAGCCAGACCGAAACTGTAGAATCCACCGATCACCCCCCGGTCTCTAAACCCGTTGAAGTCGGCCAACTCGCCCCGGATATCCCCTTTCACTGGATGAGCGGAGACACGGTACATCTTTCCCTTTTTAAAAACGAACCTGTGGTTTTGATCTTTGGCTCCTACACCGAGCCCGCCTTCCGCGATAAAGCGCCGCAACTTTCGAAACTCGCAACTCGTTATGGTAATCGCGCGAAAATTATTATCGTGTACACCAAAGAAGCCCACCCCTCCGATGGCTGGGTCGTCGAGCGGAATCAGAAGGATGACATTTCGCTGGCCCAACCCACAAACATTTCCAGCCGCCGCGAGGCTGCGCAAACAGCGATCGACGAATTGCATTTGACCAGCATCCCCGTTGCCCTGGATACCATGGATAATTCCCTAGCCACCGCCTACGACGCCTTTCCCGACGGCGTGATTGTCCTGGACAAACACGATCACATCATTGCCCGCCAGCACTGGCTCGACCCGAGCGGTTTGCCGGCCTTAATTGATAAGGCGATGAAACAGTGACTCGTTCGTTTAACCATCGCAATAGTGCTGCACCTCGGAACCGTTAGTTGTTGATGGATAGTTGTTAGTTGTTGAAATACGAATACAACTAACAATTAACGACTATCAACTAACTTTTATGATCCGATCCGCCTGCGTCCTGCTTTTGCTGATTTTCGCGATTCTTTCCTTCACGGCTGCGCGCACAAAAAATTCCACTTATGACGAAACGCTTCACGTTCCTGCCGCCTGGGCCGTCCTGCACGGAGATTACCGGGCGAATTCTGAGCATCCTCCGCTTTGGAAATACTGGTGTGCGCTGCCTCATCTGATTTGGCCGATGAACACCGCCCAGGCCAGCGATGACTGGAAGGGGATGATTGACAACTTCGCCTATGAATGGAACTGGGCCGTCGATGTGCTCTACCGTACGCCCGGCAATGATGCTGATGCGATCGTTAATCACGCTCGTTTCATGATGACGTTGATCGCGGTCGGATTGGGAGCATTGCTGATCGGTTGGACCTGGAAGCTCGGCGGGCCGAATGCAGCGCTCGTCGCAGCGATTCTCTTTTGTTTCGATCCCAATTTTCTAGCCCACGGCTCTCTGGTCACCAATGACGTCGCCATGACCCTCTGCTTTTTTGCGTGGCTCTGGGCCATCTGGCACGTCGGTAAAAACGCTACGCCTTGGCGCATCGCCATCCTCGCATTGCTATGCGGCATCGCGATGGTGGTGAAATTCTCTGCGCTGCTCTTAGGCCCATTAACTTTATTGATGCTGCTCATCCGCGCTTTTGACGGCCCATGGAGTATCGCTGGAAAAAATCTTGTCTCGCTGAGCAAGCGTATTCTCGCAGCAATCTCTATTTGTCTCCTCGCTGGCGCGGCCAGTTACCTGATCATCTGGGCGACCTACGGCTTTCGCTACGCCGCCATCGCCGACGGCCAGCATCCGCTTCCCTGGCAGGAGCTGATGGACAAAACCTGTTTCAATGAACTCTCGGCGCGGCATCCTGGCCAGCCTGTCTTTCAATCCGAACGTCTCGCCTGGAAGCCGAGCCTTTCCACGCAACTGGGCATCTTCGCTGCTCAGCATCATCTGCTGCCCGAATCCTTTTGTTTTGGCGTAATCTTCGTCCGCACCAGCGGACTGCTACGCTCATCATTCCTGCTCGGCCAGATCAGCCCCGTCGGCTGGTGGTACTATTTTCCCTTAGCGATTCTTTTCAAAACCCCGACCGCGACGCTGATCGCCATGATTCTGGTTCTCGTGGCAGTTCGCCACAAATTCCGCCGCTGGTTTGCGAATTCGGAACAGCGCTGGCTGGCGATCGTTTTAATTCTCCCCGCATTGATCTATCTGCTTTTCATCATGGGCGAAAATCTCGACCTCGGCTTGCGACATGTGTTTGAAATTTATCCACCGATTTATCTCGGGATTGGTTTGGCGGCCGCGCGATTGAATCGCAACGGCAAAATCGCCGCAGGTTTATTGGCGTTGCTCCTGATTGCCGAAACAGTTTCCGCTTATCCAAACTTCATCCCATTTTTCAACTGGCCCAGCGGCGGATGGCGAAACGGCATCAATCTCCTAGGCGATTCCAATCTCGACTGGGGCCAGGACCTCAAGCTGCTAGGCCAATGGCGGCAAGTTCACCGCACTCCCAAACTCTACCTGCTTTACTTCGGCACCGCCGACCCCGCCTACTACGGCATCGCCTACACCAACCTCCCCGGCAGTTACATCCTCGGCCCTTCCATGCAACTCCCCACCACCCCAGGCATCATCGCCGTCAGCGCCACTGATCTTCAGGGAATTTATCTAGATGACGCTGAGCGGCATGCATACGGCTGGATGAAAGAGACCGAGCCGCTGGAAGTCTTTGGCGGCTCGCTCTATTTGTTTCAATATCCCCCGTTAACCCAAGCACAACCCGAAAGATAATTTTCTCCCTCCCCCTGTACCCAGGAGGAAAAAACATGCGACCTATTATGCGATCCGATCCGCCCACTCGCACAGTGTGTGAAAAATCAATTTGTGACATTCCTGAATTCGATGCGATTTTTTATGTGGAATAAGAAATTCGATATCCGCGTGCCCCTTGGCCTTTCCGCCATCCCTGCCGAGAAACGTGCAGGTTGTAAGCCCTTTTTCCTTGGCCAATTCCAGCGCCTTAATAATGCTCATTGAGTTCCCACTCGTGGAAAAGAGCACGAGCAGATCGCCTTTTTGCCCCAGACCTTCGACTTGCCGCGAGAAGATGCGGTCATATCCAAAATCATTAGCCGTGCACGTGATTACCGTGGGGTCGCACAGGGCGATGGCGGCCAGGGCTCTGCGATCTTTTTCGAAACGGGAAACGAGTTCTTCGGCAAAGTGCATCGCATCCGCTGCCGACCCGCCATTACCTGCGATGAGCAATTTGCCCCCGCGATCCCAGGTCTGCTGCATCGCTGCCGCCATTTTTTCCATCATCGGCGCCAGCGGCTGAATCTGCCCCAGCAACTCGCTCAACTCCACGAGCGCGTTGGAATAAAGTTTGGTAACTTCCATGTCCGAAATGATAAGCACTGCAAACCACGCAACAAGGTGATGGGGATCAAACTCGCAATCGCATGGAATACGCCTTGAGGAATTCTGCTCAACTTGGCGTGGAAGCTAGCCGCTAAAGCGGCTAGCCCGCAAAGAACTTTATGGATTTTGTATTGTCTTGCCGTCTGGCCTGCGGTGGGCTTGTTGAACCGTTCCTTGTCCCTGATTCGTTCCTGATTCCTACGCCCCAGCGTTTTCCGGTAGGGCTTCGATCTTATTCACCAGATCGACCACATCATCGGTGAGGCGCATGATGTCATCGAGGAATTCGATTGATTCTTCCGTGGTGCAATCCACTTCCAGCGCCGCGGTGCAAAGCCGCAGCGCGTTCATTCTCCCGCGCAGATCATGCCGAAGCTGGCGAGGCAAATTGATTTCAGCACCCATAAATACTCTCCCGCGGGTCACATCCGCCTGCATTGCATCATGTCCCAAACTCGTAACCCCAGCAAGGGGGAAATTGCACATCTGTCTTCCCCAGCCGATTTGACGAGCCGAATAGCTCCCCTTAGCTTGCTCCGCTCTATCCGCCAAACATGAAATTTGCCCTGACCATCCCCGCTTCGTTCTCCGCCTGGCCTTCCTTACCCGAACGATGCAAAACTGCGGAATGCACTGGCATTGAACTACATCGTGATGTTCCGCTGGATATAGCGCGGCCCCTGATAGACGCGGGTCTGCATATTGCCTGTATTACTGCGGACACGCATTTCACCGGAAACGCATCTATTGACCGCAGCGCAGCCGAGGTGATCAAATCAACCATCGAACATGCCCGCCATCTTTCCTGCCATCTCATCGCCATAGGTGACGCACGGCCGGCAGGGCATGAAAGCCTGCTGGATACCATCGCCGCCCTGGCTGAATGGATCGCGCCACTGGCAACGCAAGCCGCTGATGCGGGGATAACCCTCACCTTGGAAAATGGTCCGACCCTCGCCCATGCCCGCGATTTATGGACACTTATAGAGCGGATCGATCATCCCGGGGTCGGCATCGCTTGGAACGTATCCGCCACCGTTGCTGCCGGCGAACCTCTTGCCGTGGCGGTGCCCACGCTGAATTCGCGTATTCGCTACGTTCGGCTGGAGAATACCGACCCGACCGAACCCCTAATCCGTCTTCGCGGCATTGGCTATCAGGGCTGGATTGCAAAAAATGGCGAAAATGGATGAAAATGACCCTCCAGCCGCCGCACCCCTAGCCGGTAGCCCCCTTCTCCATTAACTTACCCACACATCAGTATGGTTAATCGTCTCCGCCTTGCTCTGTTTGTAGTGGCTGCGGGAATCGTCGCCGGTTGCCAATATCGGCCGATGATGATCGCGCCGAATCAGCGAAAGGCGCTGGACCGCGCGATCGTGGAGACGCCCACCGGATTCCAGCTTGAGCCATACGTTCGCTATCTGACTGATCCGGCAGCTATTGCATGTGATAACCGAGGGAATCTGCTGATCGCCGAAGGTTCCACCACCGATTCCTCGCCTCTGATTTTTGGCTTTCGCCCCGATGGCTCGCGTTTCAATATCTACCCGGTCGGTCGAATCCCCAATATCCCCTGGCTGCCGATCTTCCGGCTCTATGGCCCGATTGGGGGAATGGTCGTCGATCAGAATTGGATCTATATCTCGCATCGCGATCGCAATGGTCGAGGGGTTATTACCGCATTTGATTACGAGGGGCATCACCGCACTGTAGTGGCTGACCTGCCGGCACAGGGGGAATATTCTGTTACCGATCTGGCTATCGGGCCGAATGGCAAACTTTATTTTGGCGTGGGCTCGGCAACTAATTCTGGCGTGGTGGGCCTGGATGACTGGGACATTGGCTGGGTGCGGCAATATCCAAAATTTTCTGACCTCGCCGGTGCCGACCTGAAGCTGCTTGGCTATCGCTTCGATACGCCCAACCCCATCGCCGGCCTATTTGGCCCGGGCGAAACCGCGGTCACCGCCCCGTTTCAACCGTTTGCCACGGGTAATCGTTTGCGCATTCGCAAATCCGATAAACCCACGGGCGCGATCTATTCCGTCAACCCGATGGGTGGCGGACTCGAAGTCATCGCCCATGGCATTCGCAATCCTGATGGTTTGGCTTTCAACGAATATGGTCGGCTGTACATGACCGATCAGGGCATGCAGCTGCGCGGCACGCGTCCGGTGAAAGACGATCCGGATTCTCTGCTCTGGGTTCTCAAAGGCACCTGGTATGGCTTCCCGGATTTCTCCGCGGACCTGCGGCCGATCACCGAGCTCCCACAACCGCCGGCGGAAATGCTCATTAAAACTGGGTATCCCGAGCTTTCTAATCTGATCGACCATGAAGCTTCCGGCCTGCTGCGCCCGGATCGCTCGACTCTAGTTCGCGGCGTATTTCCGGCACTGTCGGGAGCGGCCAAAATGGATTTCGTTCGCGCTTCGGGGCCCTTCTCCGAATATCGCGGCTCGGCCGTCGTGGCTCTCTCGGGCGATCAGGCCCCCTTCGCTACGTCCGATCACAAACTGATTGGCCCGATTGGTTACAAGGTGGTGCGGGTTGATGTTGATAGCCGCGAGGTGCAGGATTTTGTTTTTAACACGCAGGGCGCCCCCTCTTCGCATCTGCACCATCACCCCGAATGCCTCGAACGACCCATCGACGTCAAATTCGCCCCCGATGGCTCGATGTACATCCTCGATCTTGGCATCGTCGACTACAAAACCGGCTCGCCCCACGTTCACCCTGGCACGGGCAAAATCTTCCGTCTGGTCCCCACCAACATCACCCATTAGCTCTCTGATTAATCAAGCCTTCTCATCCGCATTGTCCGTAACCCGAACCCAAACCCTTCATAGAATTTCTTTGCTGCTTCATTTCCTTCAATTACATCGACGGTAATTGCACGGACCGATTTGCTGGCAAACCACTCCATGGTTTTCTGCATAATCGCTGCCCCGACTCCGCTTCCTCGCCAATCCGCGGCAACATACACCGAATCGATCTCGCCGCTGCCGTCACTCACGATGGTGCTGACTCCATAGCCAATATCGCGGCCATCCTGCTCGGCCAGTACGACGAGAATTCCTCCGCTTCCTTTGTTGACCAGCTCTATCCGCCTTTGTTCGAACGATCGGGCCAATGTGGCTGCCCAGCGCGGGGCCAGCTGTGCATGATGATCGCGCAATTCGTTCCAAAGCGGCCCGACGCGATCCAGCAATTCTGTGCCGCCTTCGGTGATCGAAACATTTTTCATATCGTTGGTTTTCGTGAGCTTTTGCTTCCCTGTGTGGAGAAGAATTTAACCACAGAGGCACAGAGGGCACAGAGGCACGATTGGATTTCTAGGCCATTTGGAGAATTAAATTATAAAAAATATTTTCTAAGGGCTGTTATGCCGAGTTGAACTGCGAACCAAGTTGACCTCTGTGCCTCTGTGACTCTGTGCCTCTGTGGTTGCATGCGTATTTTTCTTATCCAATCAGCCGTCGTTGCCGCAGATGTTTCAGCACCAATTGATCAAACCGCATTCCCGTGCTCGCCAGCAGATACGCTCCGCCGCGCCGCGTCACGTAATCCTTCACCGAATTGCAGTACGCATTGACCGTCTCGCGATATTTCTTAATCACTGGCTGCGTGATCGAAACCTCGGTCGCATCCTGATCCTCGACATCCACGAGCCTTAGATCGCCTCGCACCTCCGGCTCAATTTCCTGCGGCGCGAGAATCTGCAATGCAAAAAAATCGTACCCCGAGCTGGTCAGATATTTCACGCCGTTCTGAAATCCGTCTTTAATCAAAAAATCCGAGATCAGCACGCATAACCCTTTTTGCCGATGCCCCATGGCAAAGCGCTTGCACGCCAGGGCAAAATCCCCCCCTTCTTCTGCTTCCAGGCCATTGAGAAAATCGAGCATGCGCGGCACCTTGGTCCTGCCGCGGATCGCCCCCGTCTCTCGCACTTCTTTGCCAATCGCCGCCACATGCACGCGATTAGCGTTTACCAGGCCGATATAAGAAAGCGCCGCGGCCACCTGCTTGATATACCGAGCCTTGTTCGGCTCCCCAAACTCCGTGCTCCGCGAAATATCGCAGATCACATACAGAACTAAATCCTCTTCTTCGGTGAAGAGTTTGAGCAGCAACCGATCGAGTCGGGCGTAAATATTCCAATCAATAAAGCGCGGATCATCGCCGGGGACGTAATTACGATAATCCGCAAATTCGACGGATTGGCCGCGCTTTTTGCTGCGACGCTCGCCGTGGAGTTTGCCGAGAAGGATTTTGCGGGAGAGGAGGTCGAGCTGGTCGAGACGCGCGGTGAAGGCGGCATCGAGGAGAGATGTTTTTTCAACTATCCTCGTCATTTTCAGAAAATTCGATATGCATGCCGAATCATAAGATTAAATTCGACTTGGCTAGTCCGAAATCTGTAACAAGTGATATCAATTCATCTTTTTCCGAATACCCAAAGTATGAAGCATAAAGGCCATCACCATATCCCGACGAAAACAGAGCCATCGATCCTTTGGCGGTTTCGACCGTAAGCCAATCTCGTGTATGACGATATACTTTCTGCGATTCGTCCATCATGCGATCCGAGAGGTCTTCTGCGGACGCATCGGTCACTTCGGCGTAAGCCTCACTATCCGCAAAACATCCTGTGCCTGAGTCAACACCATAGCCAAATATATAATTCGGTTTGAGAGTCGAGACATCTTGGCCAGCTACAAGCGCCATGGACCACCGTGTAACCAAGCCGGTTGAGAAACGAACCTGGGCAAATGCGATACGCTCGTCGGTATTAATCAATGCGATAGCCAAAGTTAAACGGTGATCTCCAATCGGAACTCTTGTTGTGAAAGGAATTCCATTCAAAATGTAAGGGTCAGATGCAATAATTTGGCCAGAACGCAGTTTCAATTTCGGTAGACAAATGGCTTTAAAGTGCAATGTCCGATCGTTGAAGGTTGCATGGGCCGATAGATCGGGAGCCAGAATTTCTGCAAAATCTGATGCATCTGGTAATTGCTCGTGTTCTGTTGAGATTTTCATAGGGCGCTCGTCCTCTCCAAGCTAAGAAATGCATTGTGAGGAAACAGAATTACGCATCCAAATCATCGCCAGGAATCGGGGGCACATCAGGTGCGGAAGAAAGAATCTGATCAAAACGGTCGCGGCTTACTTGCTTGCCACGAGTGATTCGTTCTTCCCATGCTCCATCCAATTTCACCGCATCAGAAACCATTTGCGCAACAAAATCTTCTACACTCACCTGCTTGCGCTCAGCCAATTTTTTGGCGGCTGACAGGATCGGATCAGGAAGTTGAACAACCAGTTGAGTCATGATTGGTTTCTTATTATTGGCAGGAATTGCTTGGGAGTCACTAGCTTTATCCCTAAATCCGTGACTGCGCCCAAATGACGAATGTTGTGTGTAACCAGAAAATCACATCCACTGGTAAGAGCGAGGCGAGCGATAAACTCATCACCCAAGTCCGCAGTTATGGGCCAACCACTCAATTTTACTTCATATCGGAGTGAGTTAGCGCAGAGGAAGCTGACAAAATCGGAGATATCTGCTTTGTCCATGCCTACATCCGCAAATTGCTCGTTGAGAACGTATTCGTATTCCAGTGCGAGAGCGACGGACATGATGAGTTCAAATTGGCCTTTGCCGATCATGGAAACCAATTGAAATGAAGCTCCGTTTCGCGATCGTCGGGCGGCGATAATTACGTTGGTATCCAGAATAATTTTCAACATGAATTTTTAGCGCAAAAACTGAATTTAATCGATCTCACCCCTCCACCATCGTCGGCGTCTCTTTTAGCACCTGTTCCAATATCGCATCCGTCGTCACGCCTTCGGCTTCGCCTTCGAAATTCATGGCGATGCGATGCCGCATGGCGGGCAGGACGACATCCTTGATATCCTGGAAACTGACGTTGAAACGGCCATCGAGCAACGCGCGCACTTTTGCGCCTAATGTAATCGCCTGGGCAGCGCGGGGACTCGCTCCCACGCTCAGGAATTGATTGGTCATGGGGACAGCGAACATGCCCTGCGGGTGCGTGGCGAGGGTGCAGCGGATGGCGTAGTCCTGGACGTGGGGGGCGATGATGACGCGCTGGACTAATTTCTGGTGCTCGAGAATGCGCGGACCATCCAGCACTGCGCCGATCTCGATCTTTGCTCCCGTTGTCGTGCGATCGAGAATTTCGCGCAATTCATCGCGGCTGGAATAATCGACGATCAGTTTGAAGAAAAAGCGGTCAAGCTGGGCTTCAGGGAGGGGATAGGTGCCTTCCTGCTCCAGGGGATTTTGCGTGGCCATCACAAAGAACGGGGCGGCAAGCGGGCGGACTTTTCCGCCGGCGGTGACTTGTTTTTCCTGCATGGCTTCGAGCAGGGCCGACTGGGTTTTGGGAGTGGCGCGGTTGATTTCGTCAGCGAGGACGATCTGGCCGAAGATGGGGCCGGAGACGAAGGTGAATTCGCGGCGGCCGCCTTCGGTTTCCATGATGACGTTAGTGCCAATGACGTCGGCAGGCATGAGGTCGGGGGTGAACTGGATGCGGGAAAATTGGAGAGAGAGTGCGCCGGCGAGTGCGCGAATCAATGCGGTTTTACCGAGGCCGGGGACGCCTTCGAGCAGCGCGTGGCCACCGACGAATAAGCAAGTCAGCACACCGTCGACAATCTTTTCGTGGCCGACAATGAGCTTGCCAATCTCACTTTGCACCGCGCGGTAATCCTGGCGAAATTGGTCGCAGGCGCGTTGCAGTTCCGGATCAATCCCCGCGGTGCTGGTGGCCGTTGTGGCAGTCATAGTAATTATTTTATAGAGATTTCACGCAAATTGCGCCACATTCGGCGGCCTGCACATCAATCAAAATAAAGCCGCCGATGGCATCGGCAGTCTTTCAACTTCCGCCGATCCCATCGGCGGCTTTATTATTTCAGCGTTCATCCGATTCAATCCGGCGAGAACTGATCGTCATTATTGTCATCATCATCGGGGCCGTGCTTATAAAACAGTTGCGAAATATTCTTGGCCATGGCGCGCATGGTTTTGTCCTGCGCCTCGTGATAGGTGATGTCCTGCTGCGGCGTGACGATGTTGGATTGAAAACCGACTGGATAACCGCCGCCACTTTCCTGCGGCCAGAGTGTTTGACCGCTCACGCAGTTCACAACTTTTACGCGCGCCGAACCCACGCCACGCATCATCTCCGAGCGCCCGATGGACTGCACGGACATCGAATCCAGGCTGACATAGACGACCTGCTTGGCCCCGACCCTGCGGCCAATTTCCTGAATCTTCATCTTGTGAAACTTATTGGCATCCAGCGTGCGCAGATCGTAAAGCTTCATCGTGTCGACAAAGACTATCGGAGCCAGCTTCTTTTTCTCCTCTTTTTTCTTTTCCTTCTCATTCAGATTTTTATTCAGATTCTGAATGATGTAACGGGCCAGGATGTCCGCGTCGTCGGCGCTCTCGTCAGCGTTGGGATAATTCTCAACCATCACCAGCGTGGGAACACGGGCCAGGTTGTACTCGGCGTCTGTGGGTATATCTCCGATCACCGCATAGGCGACGGCGCCTGCTTCGGTGCAACCGGATAAATAGAGGGGAATCGCGAGCAATACGCCTATCGTTAAAGTGGCAAGTCCGCAGCGAAGCATCATTGCAGAATCAGTGATGCGAGAATTCTCAGTAGAGCCGGGCTGGCCCCGGTCCGATCTGATTCCAAGACACCCCCCCTCACCCCCAAACCAGGACAAGCGATTCCTCAACCAGCTTCTAAACGCCATCCGCTTCAATCGTCTTCCTCCGCCTCATAGGTCACGAAGCGGTGAATTGCTTCGGTGGTGAATGCATCGGTCAATCCGCGATAGATTGCATAGTCGCCCACGTTAGGCACGCCGTCTTCATCAGAATCCTTGGGATAAACCACGTGCACGTCGTTATCCGTGAAGGCGACCTTCGCTTTGCCATTCTGCACTTCGAGCACTTTGATCGAAGCGCTCAGGCTGCCGCGATACAGTTCCACCTGCGGATCGGGCCGCGTGGAGAAATCATCAATCTCGATATAGATCAGCCGCTGCACGCCGATCTTGGGGGCGACATCAGAAATATCCATCTGATCGATCTGCGGATACGTCTGCTGATATTTCACAATCGATTCGGGGTGAATCGGGAAAGTCGTGCCGATGAGATCTTTGGATTTACCTTCCTTTTGCGCGAGGAGGAATTTTTTCTCAAGCCCACTGGAGATATCGAGCTGCATGCCAGGATAGTCGAGGCGAAGCCCGTGGCTCGTCCAGACCATGATTCCCACGGAATGCCCGAGTAAACCCTTGTAGGCTGGCAGGATTTTTTGTGGCGGAAGCAATTTCGAAGCTGCCACGCCAAACGCCGCACAACCCGAAAGACAAAGCAATAATAAATATAGCCCGTGGTGTAATTTCATGATGCAATTAATCCGCACGGTATTGTCCTTTGCAGGGGTCGATCTCGCAAGCGAAATGTCCCGTGGGCGAGCCTCTGGGTGCAACTTAGATTCTGGGTCCAAGGAGAACGCGAAATCGCGACAGCACGAAGGAGGAACGCGAAAAGATACTTTATTTCGAAATTTTTTGCGGCTTTTTTTCGCGCCTTCGCGATTTCGCGTTCTCTTTCTTAATGTCGTACCCAAAACCTCCGCGCGGTTGCGTTTGTGCCGACGGATTGTTATCAATGTTAAATGGCCAACCAACGCGAAATCGTCCCGATTCTCGATTTCGGCTCCCAATACGCACAGCTCATCGCCCGGCGAGTCCGCGAAGCCAATGTCTATTCCGAACTGGTGCGCCCGGACATTTCCGTGGAGGAGCTGCGCAAGCTCAATCCTAAGGGGATTATTCTCAGCGGCGGCCCTTCCAGCGTATACGACGCCGGCGCTCCGCGCTGCGATGAAAAGATTTTCCAGTTAGGCATTCCAATCCTGGGGATTTGTTACGGCATGCAGATCGGCTGCCAGATTCTCGGCGCGCAGGTGAAACCCGGTGCCGCGCGCGAGTTCGGCCGCACCCGCTTGCGGTTTAGCGGCAGCGACTCCCTCACGCGCGGCATGCCCGAAGACACCACCGTCTGGATGAGCCATGGCGACCAGGTCCAGGAATTGCCAAGTGAATTCCTGCCCTTAGCAACGACCCCCAACTGCCCCGTAGCAGCCGCCAAGCACAAAAGTTATCCGTTTTATGGCGTGCAATTTCACCCCGAGGTCACGCACACGCCGCGCGGGCAGGTGCTCTTCCGAAATTTTTTATATGAAATCTGCAAATGCCAGGGAACCTGGACCGTCGGCAATTTCATCGAAGAAACGATTCAGCACGTGCGTCAACAGGTCGGCAATTCCAAAGTCATTTGCGGCCTGAGCGGCGGGGTAGATTCCTCTGTCGTGGCAGCACTTCTGCATAAAGCAATTGGCTCGCAACTGGTCTGCATCTTTGTCAATAACGGCTTGCTCCGCAAAAATGAACGCCAACTGGTCGAGCAAACCTTCCGCGATCATTTCAAAATTGATCTGCGAACAGCCGATGCTTCTCAGCAATTTTTAAGCGCCTTGGCCGGCGTGAGCGACCCGCAGAAGAAACGCACCATCATCGGCAAAGAATTCATCGAAGCATTCAAGCGCGAAGCCAAGAATATCGAAGGAGCCAAATTCCTCGCCCAAGGCACGCTCTACCCCGACGTGATCGAATCCGGCCACGGTCATGCCGGCACCGCCGCCAATATCAAACTCCACCACAACGTCGGCGGCCTTCCCGCAGAACTCGGATTCGATCTTGTCGAACCGCTGCGCCAACTTTTTAAAGACGAAGTCCGCCAGGCCGGCGAAGCGTTAGGCTTATCCGAGCAAATAGTCTGGCGTCACCCCTTCCCCGGCCCAGGCCTGGCCGTGCGGATCATCGGCGATGTCACCGAAGAGCGCCTGCGCGTCCTGCGCGATGCCGACGAAATCGTCCTCGAGGAATTGGTCGCCAACAATCTATATCGCAAAACGTCCCAGGTTTTCGCGGTGCTATTGCCCATCGGCACCGTCGGCGTCATGGGTGACGCTCGCACGTACGATTCCGTCGTTGCGATTCGCGCCGTCGAAAGCCAGGATTTCATGACCGCCGACTGGGCCCGTATCCCCTTCGATGTGCTGGCCACCATGAGCAACCGCATTATCAACGAAGTCCGCGGCATAAACCGCGTAGTTTACGATATTTCCACCAAGCCGCCGGCGACGATTGAGTGGGAGTAAATGCGCAAATCTTGTGAGAAAGATGCAGCGTTCATAGAATAGATTTTTAAATTTTGCTGGAGGCAATGGAATGATTCAGCTTGCGTTTGTTGGTTGCGCCCATATACACACGCCGAACTTTGTGAAAATGTGCAAAGCTCGGCAGGATGTGAAAGTGAAGAGCGTCTGGGATCATGACCCGGAACGGGCAAAAAAACGCGCTGAAGAGTTAGGGGCAGGCGTTGTCGAAGATGTCAAAGCGATCTGGAAAGATGCTGAGATACAAGGCGTAATCATCTGCAGCGAGACCGATCGGCATAAGGCGCTGGCGATTGCGGCAGCGAAGGCGAAGAAGGATTTGTTCGTGGAAAAGCCGCTGGGCATCGGGGCAAAAGATGCTTACGCGATTGCGGATGCGATTGAAAAAGCAGGCGTGATTTTTCAGACCGGCTATTTTTCGCGCGGGAATCCCATGAATCAGTTCGTGCGCGAACAGATTCAAGCCGGGGCGTTTGGAAAGATTACGCGCATGCGGCACAGCAATTGTCATAGCGGGGCGCTAGGGAGATGGTTTGATACGGAATGGCGATGGATGGCGGATCTGGAGCAGGCGGGCGTGGGGGCGTTTGGCGATCTGGGGACGCACTCGTTGGACCTGATGATCTGGATGCTAGGCGAAATCGAGAGCTGCACTGCGACCATGAACAACGGCACCGGAACGTACGGCGACACCGATGAAACCGGCGAAGCGCTGATCAAATTCAAAAACAGCGTGATCGGCACGCTCGCCGGAGCGTGGGACGATGTTGCGAATCCGGTGAAGCTATTAATCAGCGGCACTGAGGGGCATGCTGCAATCATCAACGACCAGTTATTTTTCCAATCGAAACACATAGACGGAGCCGATGGCAAACAGCCTTGGACTAAATTGCCTACTGCATGGAAGCATGCGTTTGAACTATGGATTGATGCAATTGCCGGTGAAAAAAATGTGTCTTTGGTCGGAGCGAGGGAAGCGGCATATCGATCGGCGGCTATGGAAGCGATCTATAAGGCGGCGCGCAGCGGCAAGTGGCTGGGAGTGCACGAGCCGGTAGAACATCGGAAAAAGCGGGAAGAAGTTTCGGCGTCGTGATTTTCCATACTGGGAATGTTTTAAAGAGAACGCGAAGGCGCGAAGGCGCGAAAAAAAGCCGCGAAGGGAATCCGTTAAATCTGATTTCTTCGCGTTTTGCTCCGTGCATTCGCGCTTTCGCATTCTCTTAACTTATTAACTAGACGAGCGCCGGTTCGTCAATCACGCGATCGGTTTCCGGATCACGACGAACAGCGCGATAAAGCGTATCGCGTTCAACAGGTTCTCGACCCGCTTCGCGGATCAGGCGTTTGATGTCGGATTCGTGGAGTTGCTGGTGGACGGTGCCATGGCCTTCGCGTTTGGTGATGTCGTACCAGACGACCGTGCCATCGAAATCATCGCAGCCCCAGTTCAAGGAAACCTGCGAGAGATATGGCGTCTGCATGATCCAGAATGCTTTGATGTGCGGAATGTTTGGCACCATCAATCGTGCGATAGCGAGAGTTTTCAAATCGGTCAGGCCGGTAGGCCCGGGCAAATGCCCGAGTTCTGAGCCATCGGGAATAAACGATAAGGGAATGATGCAATTGAAATTCGCTTTTCCATATTGCGGGCTAGCCGCTTCAGCGGCTAGCAAAGATTCCCTCTGCAACTCACGCAATTTAACCAGATGCGTCACGCGTTCAGCAGGCGTTTCCACATGCCCATACAAAATCGTCGCGTTGGAATAAATTCCCAGCGCATGGGCCGTGCGATGCACATCGAACCATTTATTCTCGCCAACTTTTCCCTTAAACACTTCGGCGTGAACGCGCTCGTCGAAGATTTCCGCCCCGCCGCCGGGAAGAGAACCCAGACCCGCAGCAGCCAGCTCGCTCAATACTGTCTCGATCGACATGCGGGCCACACGAGAAAAATGCACAATCTCGATCGCGGTGAAAGCTTTGATATGCAATTGCGGACAGGCACTGCGGATGCTGCGGAGCATGTTCAGGTAGTAGTCGAACTTCATCCACGGATGCAATCCGCCAACGATATGGATTTCGGTGGCGCCGCTGTCGGCAGCCTTCTGAGCGGTTGCGACGATCTGCTCGATGGGCATT
The DNA here is from genome assembly GCA_036490535.1 of Tepidisphaeraceae bacterium. Taxonomy (GTDB): domain Bacteria; phylum Planctomycetota; class Phycisphaerae; order Tepidisphaerales; family Tepidisphaeraceae; genus DASXDR01. The sequence goes on from DASXDR010000100.1 coordinate 43,593, forward strand.
TCATAGGCGCCCTCTTCGCCGCGCTTACGGTAGAAGGAGCAGAATTTACAGCTCAGCGCACAAACATTGGTGTAATTGATATGGCGATTGCGATTGTAATAGGTGCGACCGCCATGAAGCTTTTCGCGGACGAAATTAGCCAGGCGACCAATGGCGGCGAGGTCGCGGGATTGATAGAGAGTCACGCCATCGGCATGGGAGAGTTCTTCGCCGGCGAAAACTTTCTCGGCGATGAGAGCGAGGGAGGGATCAGTAACGCTTAACGACATTTCCCTAAGTATAGGGAAGAGAATACCCGGCGAAAAGTTGAATGGATGGGAATAAAGAAAGCCCGCGGATGGTTAACCGTGAGCTTTGTGATCAATCTTATTTTGACGGCCGCGGAGCGCGAAGAGAAGGTCGCTTTAACAAGAATGCCAACGAGGGCACATTAAAAGTGTTTGACTTCCTCCGCGCGCTTCGCGGTCGTCTGTGAACTATTTTATTTTTCGGTCAATCAGGCTACCGACTTCATCGGCGGGTTCTGCGATTCCAATCGCTTAAGTGCATCCGCGAGCCGTGACTGGTTATCCAGCATCACGTCCACCGCTTCGACACAGAGCCTCAGGCACTGCAAATCCGTGATCTGACCTTGAACCGTGGCGCCATTGAGCTGCTCAATCAGCGTCGCAAATTTCGCCCGATATCCCCGGGCAAATCGCTCGATCATGTCGGCTTCCTGCCAGATCGAAATGTTGCGTTCAAGAGCCATATCGCTTTGGGTTACTTGATCTGTACATTAATTTTATCGGGCGGGTTTTCTCGAAAACTTCAGCACTTTTTGAGTCGATAGTAGAAATACCTACGGTATTCGTGGACCAAAACGAGGTTCTCATGCAGGAAATGCCCTTATTTCCGAAGGCAATTCGCTTAATTCTTTATGCCGTTCTGGGCATTGGGGGCCTGGCGATAACGCCTGCAGTGATTTCGCATTTGCGTACGGCAACGGCATCGGGAGAGGAAAATAGTTTGCTGGATCAGATGAATCCAGCAGCGCCGACGAAGGAATTGAAGCCCAAAGGAACCATCGTGATTCAGGCAGCCGGGAAAGATACGGCGGCGCATCGCAGGGCAGAGCTGGAAGCGCTGCAAGCGAAACTCCAGGCGAATGCGAAATGATTGTCAGCCAGGTAGTAATCGTAACGGTTACGTAGGCGGCTTTAGCCGCACGAAATTAAGCCGGGCCGGAAGCCGCCCCGATACGAAACTTGGGCCGCGAGTGCCAGTTGCCAAGGGGCCGCGACTGAACAAATCTGTATAAGTTGGAACGCGTCTCGTTGCGACTCCGCTAAATAGGCGGCAATTCAAATGGCAGAAAAGTTAGAAATTCAGGGTAGCGCGTACGCGGATATATTCGAGTAATCCTATCAGCACCACGGCAAGGCCCACATAGAGAACTCCCATGCGAACGGCCGCTTTGCGCGGCACCTGGTAGTATGGCAGATCCTGGTGGCGCATCTGCAACGTGCGGCGAATGCGCGGCAAGGCGACAAAGAAAATGATGAGAAGGAGCCAATCATTTACGCCTTGCCGCAGGTCATAAAAATATAAAGCCGCCATCAAAATCAGTCCCAGTAACCAGAGCCACGGACTGAGCGCAGCGGTGATTCGTCCGCCATCGAGCGGAGGAACGGGCAGAAGATTAAATAAATTCAGAAAAATCCCCAGAAATGCGCTATTGATCAGTACGGGATAGTGTGGGAACTCAAAGGCCAAGGCCAAACAAAGGATTGCCCCGATGCTTCCAAGCAGTGGCCCGCCCATGCCGACGACGGATTCCGCCAGCGCATCGGGTGGCGATTCGCGCAGATTAATCATGGCTCCAACAAAGGGAATAAAAATCGGCGGACTTGCGCGCAGGCCGTAATACCACAGTGCAAAAACATGTCCCATTTCGTGAATCAGCATGAGAATCACAAAACCGATGGCCAGCGGCAAACTGCCAAAGACTACCGCGTAAATTGCAGCGCTGATCACCATCGACCCGAGGGTTTTGAGGATTGCCGCGCCCGGCTTGTCATTTTGCGGCTGTCGCACCGGCTGCGCCATTGGCCGAGCATATTGAAGTGGTTGTCCCTGCATTTGCGACAACTGGGCTATTCGCTGGATGATGTTTTGGTATTGCGGGGAATTGGGCGGCAGCAAAGGTAAACATTGCTGCCAGATCGCAGCAGCCTGGGCGGGATTGCCAGCCTCGAGCTGCGTGGCCTGGCTAGCGTAATAATCCAGACGGCCCCGATAAACAAAATTGCCACAGCGCGAACAGACCAGTGCATCGGCAGGAAGAATCTGGCCGCAAGAGCCGCAGGTGACTACGTGAGATTCGGACATTGAGACTATCTTAGGAGATGAAACCAAAGAGGCACAGGGGACAACTTGTTATGGCACGCCAAATTGGATTTGGATTCTGAGATTTAAGGACGCAATACGTTGCATGGGCGTCTCGCTGCCATGTCCAAATGATCGGTGTAGGGGCGGCTTCAGCCGCCGAATAAAAGAACGGCAGCTGAAGCCGCTCCTACAAGAATGGCTGGCCTACGAGTGTCGATGGGTCTGAATTATCTTTTGGACAGGGCGGCGAGACGCCCATGCTACGAAAACCTCGGGAGCTTTTATTTCGCCGGAGCGGGGACATAGGTGGAGGGCTTGGCAGTGCGAGCGGGCATGGCGAGCAAAATGCGTTCGCCAGTCGCCGGGAGCGCGATTTTCATACTCTCCTCGCCGAGATACGAAAGCGCATTTTTCACCGCGGTGAAAGCGGAAATGCCGAGTAGCAATGGCGGCTCGCCCACGCTTTTGGATCGCAGCAGGCTGACGTGATTATCCGGATTATCAATCCAGCTCACATTAAAAACGTCCGGCAGATCGGAAATGTTGGGAATCTTGTAAGTTGTCGGCGAATAGGAAAGTAAATTCCCCTGCGCGGAATAGACGAGTTCTTCGGTGGTCACCCAACCCACGCCCTGAATGAAAGCGCCGGTGACCTGGCCGCGATCGATGCCGGGGTTGATCGATTGGCCGAGATCCATGAGCAGATCGACGCGCGCGAGCTTCATCTCGCCGGTGAAGCGATTGATAAGCACTTCCGTGCAGGCGCCGCCGTTGGTGTAATACAAAAATGGATGGCCCTTGCCGGTGTCGCGATTGAAATCCACGCCGGGCGTGGCATAGAAGCCGCGCTCTCCAAGGTTGATGCGGAGCTCGTAGGCGTGGCAGATCACCTGCTGAAAATCGATCGTTTTTGCCGGGCGACGATCGTCGAAAACCCTGCCGGCAAGAAAGCGGATGTGGTCCGGCTCTGCATGCAAGCCTCCTGCCTGATCGGCAAGCATTTTTGCTGCGATCGGAGCGAGCCGACCTTTCAATTTCTGGCACGCATCCAAGGCAGCAGCGCCGTTGAGATCAGTGCCGCTCGACGCAGCCGTCGGCGAAGTGTTGTTATTTTTTTCTGTATTGGTCGGCATCAACCGGATCGACGAAAGCGGTAGGCCCAGTTCATCCGCGGCCAGCTGGCGAATCCGCGTATTCACCCCCTGCCCCATTTCGGTTGCCCCGGTCGAAATCACCACCGAGCCATCCACATAAATATTCACCAGCGCATTGGCCTGGTTCAGTGTGCGACGGGTGAAGGAAATACCAAATTTGACCGCGGTCAGGGACATGCCCCGGAGCTGGGTGCGTGAATGTTGGTTGAATTGATCGATCTCATCGCGGCGGCGATCGTAATCCGAATCTTTGCGAAGTGTTTCGAAAAGGCGCGGCAACGTGTTGTTGGCGATGGTCTGGCCATACGGCGTAATTTCTCGCTCGCCTGGTATTCCGGGAGAGGGCGGGGGTGGGGGTACGCAGCCAGCGATCGGACCCCCACCCTTTCCCTCCCCCTGATTACAAGGGGAGGGGAATTCGCTGCGGCGGCCGTAGCAATTGGTTTGCCGTATATCCAGCGCGTCGATCTTGAGCGTGTGAGCAATTTCTTCGATCAGGTTTTCCATGGCAGCAACACCCTGCGGCCCGCCGAAGCCGCGAAAAGCAGTATTGCTGGGCAAATTGGTTTTGCAGACTCGACCGGTGACGCGAAAATGGGGGATGAAGTAAGCGTTGTCGTTATGGAGCATGGCTCGCTCCAAAACCGCGAAGGATAAATCGGTGGAACAACCGCCGTTGGAATAAAGTTGCGTATCGACGGCCAGAATTTCACCTTGATCGGTGAAGGCAGTTTTATAAAACGCCTTGAATGGATGGCGCTTTCCCGTGAAGCGCATGTCGTCGTCTTTGCTATAGACGAAACGAGCCGGGCGGCGCGTAACATGCGCAGCAAGGGCGGCAAACATCGCCGGCTGGGCGGCCTGAGTTTCTTTTCCGCCGAATCCGCCGCCCATGCGTTTGCAGATCACAGTGACATGATTGAAACGCACGGCGAGAATTTCCGCGACGAGGGTCTGCACTTCGCTCGGATGCTGGGTGGAAGAATGAATGGTGAAAGTGTTGTCTTCGCCAGGAACAGCCAGCGCAACCTGAGATTCGAGATAGAAATGTTCCTGGCCGCCGATGTCAAAAGTGCCAGTGAGCGTGTGAGGAGCGGAGGCGAAAGCTTTGTCGACATCGCCACGTTGGATCAGGCGCTGATTGCCAAGAAAAGAGCTGGCTTTGATGGCATCATCAATGGTGAATATGGGGGCGAGCTCTTCGAGCTGAAATTTGACGGCTTTTCTCGCGGCGAGAAGCGCTTCTTTATTTTCCGCAACAATCAGGGCAAGCGGATGGCCGATGAAGACGGCTTCTTTTTCGGCAAGCAAATATTCGTCCTGCACGACCGGGCCAAAACGATTGTGGCCGGGGATATCGGCAGCGGCCAGGATCGCGAGAACGCCGGGAATTTGCTTGGCGGCAGTGGTGTCGATGCTGAGGATTTTCGCGTGCGCCTTGGGGCAGGGCACAATGCCGACGCAGACTTCGCCGTGCAGCGGAGGCATGTCGTCGATAAATGTCGATTTGCCTGTGACGTGCAGGTGCGCGGAGTCGTGTGGAACATTTTGGCCAACATGCTTCATGTGGATTTATTCACTCTCCTTTTGCTCAGAAGGAGGGTTCGAACTCAACGCTGAACGCTGAATGTTCGATGATGAAGAATGCCCGTCCCGCCCATCGCCTTCCCCTTCCCTCCCCTTGTACTCAGGGGGAGGGGTAGGGTGGGGGTTGGAAATTAAGGATGAAGCCTGAAGGATGAAGGATGAAGAATCTCTGCCATTATCACCATGGTCCGGAGGAGATTTGGGGTGACCGTTGCCGTTGCTGGGTTGGCCAGTGATATCGTGATAGAAGCGAAGCAGTGTATTAGCGGCGAGGCGGTTGCGATAATTCGCCGAGCCGCGCACGTCGGTAATCGGCGTGATTTCTGAAAGAGCGAGGTTGCTGGCCTCAAGCATCGCATCCTCAGTGAAAAGTTGATTGGTCAAAGCCGATTCGGTTTTGGAAAGACGCAGCACAACCGGGCCAACGCCACCAAGAGCAATACGGATTTCGTGAATCAGCTTGCCGCTGAGACGCAGGAAAATCGCAGCAGCGAAGGTGGAGATATCCAGATCGCGCCGCCGGGAGACTTTGTAAAATTTCACGATCTCATCCGGCTTAGGCAGTGGAATTTTGATCGCAGTGATTAATTCATCTTCACCCATGATGGTTTTGCGATAACCCACGTAAAATGAATTGATATTCACCCAGCGCGAGCCATTGATGCCGGTAAGCTCGATCTCCGCATTCATCACAAAGAGCGGCGGAAGCGTGTCGCCGATGGGCGATCCGTTAGCGAGATTGCCCGCCAGCGTGCCAGCATTGCGGATGAGCGGCGAGCCAAAAATATCCAGCAGATTGGCGAATTCAGGAAAATATTCCTCGCAGGCACGGAACAATTCCGTGAGCGTCGCCCCGGCGCCAGCCAGAAGATAATCGTTTTTAATTTCAATACTTCGCTGGCTCACGCCATGTAGATTCATTACCGCGGTAATCTGACGAATACCTTTGTTGACCTGCACGCCGATATCCGTGCCGCCCGTGATGAGCGTGCAATCGGGATGGCCCGCGCGGAAGCGGCACGCGTCGCTGATCACTGTCGGTTTGAAAAAAGTTTTGCCTGCATAATTAATCTGCACCGGATCATTCGCTGCCGCGGATAATTCTGAGCTGATTTTTTCAATTGGAAAAAGTTCGGCAATGCGGCGCATTTTGCTCATATCCGTTTCGCGCGCCGCTTTGAGGATCGGATCATATCCTGTGCAGCGGCAGAGATTGCCAGTCAGAGCACGTTTGACCGCAGCCTCATTTCGGGATTGCCCATCCTCAAAAAGTTGATGCATCGCTACCACAAACCCCGGAGTGCAATAGCCGCACTGCGCCCCCTGGCACGCCACCATCGATTGCTGCACCGGATTCAGTTCCGCGTCATAGGTAAGCCCCTCAACATTGATCACATGCGTGCCATCAAGCTGATAAAGATACTGAATGCACGAGCAGACCGGCTCATAACGAATTTGCTTATCAACAATCCGCCCCAGCAATACCGTACACGATCCGCAATCGCCTTCTGCGCAAACCACCTTCGTGCCCGTCTGCCGAAGATGCAGACGGATAAAATCGGAGAGGCTCATGAAGGCATGGTTATCCCGCGCTTCGATTCGCTGCTGGTTGATGTAAAGCAGAATGTGATTGCGCATACAAAGAAAATCCCGAACATTGCAATTATATGAGGTTATCGGGGGATTGCACGGAAAATCTTGGGATTAAGAGAACGCAAATGCGCGATGGCGCGTAAGAAGAAACAAGAAGAAAAAATAACGATAATATTCTTTCGCGATATTTCATCGCGATTTCACGTCTTTGCGTTCACTTTTATTTTGTTGGAGTTATCAGCCTGCCCTGCGATTCGAAAAATATCCCATCATGATAAATGGTCTGCCCGCGCAGCAGGGTCCGATTAATCAGGCCATGGATGAGTAAGCCAAGATACGGAGAAATCGCATGTCGATAATGCAGGTGACTGCTTTCCAGGTTTTTATTGGACTTGAGATCGATGAAGACGAGATCAGCATCGAAGCCAATGGCGATTTTCCCTTTGCCAGGAATTCGAAAACGGCGAGCAACATTGCTGCTGAGGAGTTTGGCGATGCTGGAAAGAGAGAGATTGCGCTGCAGATGGCCCTCGACGAGCATATTTGAAAGCATCGATTGCACGCCGGCGATACCGCCCCAGATATTGAAAAAATTCTGGGATTCTTTCATGGATATCGGCGAGGGCGAATGATCTGAAGCGATAAAGTCGATGTGCCCTTCCTGGAGATGCTGCCAAAGTGAGTTTCGCTCTTTGTCACTACGCAGCGGTGGGGCGCACTTCGCGGCAGCGCCGATGCGCAGTAAATCATCTTCGGTAAGCACCAGGTAATGCGGACAGGTTTCACAGGTGACGTCAATTCCCGCTTTGCGTTTTTCCAATACGGTTGCGATACCCTGGCCACTGGAAACGTGCACGATGTGAAGAGAGCAGCCGGTGGAGTGGGCGAGGTCGCAGGCAGTAGTAATGGCTTTTACTTCGGCTTCGATGGGGCGGGAGGCGAGATAATCTTTGATCGCGGTTTGGCCTGCAGAAATCGCGCGCTGACCGAGGGCGGAGACCATGGCTTCGTCTTCCGCATGAACAGCCACCAACAATCCGAGCTTCGCAGCAATGCGCATGCCCTTTTCTAAAATGGCTTCATCACTGCGTGGGAAGTCATCGATACCGCTGCCGGACATGAAGGCTTTGAAGCCGATCACGCCGCGCTGGGCGAGTTCTTCCATCTGGTCGAGATTGATCGGCGTCAAGCCGCCCCAGAGTGCGAAATCAGTGAGGCTGGATTTTTGGGCGGCGACTACTTTAGCATCAAAGCTTTTCGCATCGAGCGTGGGAGGTGACGCATTGAGCGGCATATCAATAAAAACCGTCCCCCCGCCTGCGGCCAGAGCGCGCGAGCCGGTGGCGATTCCCTCCCAGCTATCTCGACCCGGATCATTAAAATGGACGTGCGAATCAATCACGCCGGGCAAAACCTGAACCCCCCCAGCATCAAGCGTCTTATCAAATGTCCCCTTAACCTGGCCAACAGCGACAATTTTCCCGCCGTCGATGCCAATCTCCCCATCAACTACCGAGCCATCCAGCACGAGCTTCGCATTGACGATTTTTAAATCCACAATGATTCAATGCTCCGATGATTTCAATTCTTTTCAGCTGCCACGATAGGTCGAATACGCCCAGGGCGAGCAAAGCAGCGGCACATGATAATTGCCGGTCTTATCGAAAATCGTAAATCGCAGGGGCACGACATTTAGAAATCGCGGCACGGCCTGAAAATAATCCCCCACGTAAAACCTCAGCTCATATTCCGCCTCGGCCATCTCGCTCTCGGTCAGCAGCAGCGCGTCGGGCCGTCCGTCATTATTGGTGTGAACGCTTTTCACCTTCACGCACTTGTCGCCTTCGCACCTGTAGAGCTCCACGCGCATGCCGGCGGCCGGCTTGCCGGTTGAGATATCCAGAACATGAGTGGAAAGCCTGGCCATACATTTATCCGCGTCGCACAGTTGCTTTGATTAAACCAAATGGCTCATCCTGCGGCACGAAAATTTCGTTTTTATTTTCCAGGCCGAGGGGCTGCATGTTGATGGGAATACGGTGCTGATTGGGCAGCGTGATAGAGATTTCCTCGATCTCCGGGCACGCATCGAGGACTGCTTTGCCCATTTCGTATTCAGTTTCCTGCACAGCCATGCTTTTGTGTTTGGCAAAGACGTCAATGATTATCGAACGGGCGCGATCATAGATGCCGTTAAAATCGTGCGGCCCAGGCGTATAGATCCATTCTGCCCGCACACTCGTGCCGAAGATGCGGTCGCTGGTTTCGGGAAGCGTGGTAAACTGATCGCGGAGAAAACCTGTGAAAGCAGAGTTTGTGGTTTTGACGACAATGAGGCCGTCGATTCCGCCGGTACGCTGCGTGGCCGTCCCGGCGCGCCTGCGAGTCATTTTGCAAATGCGCTTTTCGTCGCCGCCAGAAACAAAAGCGTGGGGGTGATTATTATCGATACGCAACCAGCGATCCTGCTGAATCGAAACGGTTACCGCAGCGACATGCGAATATTTCTGAAGGAAATGTTCGACCAGCGATTGGGCGAAGGATTCGATGCTGTCTAGTTTATGATTGGCCGCCAGGGCATAGACGGTATTTTTCATCGTATCCGTCGCGACGATGCGGGAGTTGTCCCCCTTGATGTAAGACTCGGCAAAGTCGCCTTCGAGCTCAATATTCGCGGAGAACTCCATCAGATCATGACGATCGCCATGGCGAATCACTTTGCTCAGACGGACGTGGGATTTGCCATAAGAATTTTTGCTTAGCACATGGGACATAACGCACTCCAGATGGCGAGTTTTAGCAGAGAACGCGAAGGCGCGAAAGCGCGAAGTAGAACGCGAAGGAATAATCAGAAGATATTTTCTGCTTATTCACTTACTCGATCAATCAATCGCAATCGAGCAATTTTGCGAATTTCCGCCAGGGCAGTCGCACGCTCCTGATCTGGCGAATTTGCCAGACGCGTTGGAAATGCCGCCAGAATCGCTTCTTTTTTATTTTCGCGCGCGCAGATGACGAACGGAAATCCAAACTGGTCTCGGTACTGCTGATTGAATTGGCGGAATGAATTAATTTCATCAGGCGAAAGCTGCATAAGCCCGGCAGAAGCCTGCTCGCCGGCGGATTCACGCGTCAGCGCCTCAGCCTGGTTCGCGGCTCGACCTACCAAATCTGGATGCGCGCGGATCAGTTTCATCTGCTGTTCTGCCGAAACGCTGCTTACGACTTCCCACATGGCCTGAAGCATTGCATCGATTGAGGCGAAGGGACGTTTCACAGCGGCGCGCTCGGCGATCCAGGGCGAGTGTTCAAAAATGCCGCCGAACTGCGATGTGAATTCGGCGAGCGGCATCGAATTAATCTGCGAGATGGGCAATTTTTCTATTTGCATCAGAGTGGCCCTGCAGAAATGGCTTTTGCCAGTAACTCGGCTCCCAAGGCGATGTCTTCGATGCGCGAAAACTCGGCCGGGTTGTGCGAAATCCCATCCCGGCTCGGCACAAAGAGCATTGCGGTGGGCAAATGCGTTCCCAGCACCGCGGAATCGTGCAAAGCACCGCTGATGGTGGTCGGCACATTTCCGCCAGCCAGATCGGAAAGACGCTCGCATAACTGGCGATCCATGGCGACAGCGGGAATCGCTTCGGTTTGCTCGAGTTTAAATTGTAACCCGCGCTGCTGGCAGGTTTGGGTGATTAGCTCTCGAATTTGCTCATCGCCGAGTTTCAACACCTCATCGTCGGGAGCGCGAAAATCGATCGTGAAGCTGACACGATCAGGAATCACATTCACCGCATTAGGCAGGCTCTCAATTCTTCCTACGGTGGCGACGGCCTGCGGCGAAAGTTCCTGCACCAGCGCGCGCAGTGAGGTGATGATAAACGCAGCTCCTTCAAGCGCGTCGTGGCGATCGGGCATGGCGGTTGAGCCAGCGTGATTGGCCTGGCCGAGAATTTCGCATTTATATTGCCGGCGACCAGCGATGGCAGTGACAATCGCCAGGCGCTGGTCGCGCTGCCACATACCCGGGCCTTGCTCAATGTGTAATTCTATTAAACCGAGATAGGCGCTGCGATTGAACCGTTCGTTGATGATCTGATCGGAAATAACACCGTGCACTTTGCCCGCTTCGAGATAGGATTCGCTGTGTTTATTGCGAAGTTCGCCTAACTGCTTGGGCGAAACATCCCCCACCCAGCTTCGGCTGCCAAGCATGCCCAGGCTAAACGTCGGACCTTCTTCTTCAGCGAAGATAATCAGCTCCAGAGGAATTTCTTTTTTTTCCTCAGCGGCGCTGCGAAGCACTTCGAGCGGGGCGACCACGCCAGCAACGCCGTCGTAATCGCCGCCGTGCGGAACGGTGTCGAGGTGTGAGCCGGAGAGCCAGGCAGGCTTTTCCCATCCCAATGATTTGGGGCGGATGTGCCAATTACCATGCGCGTCGACGCGATGCATGCAGCCGATTCTTATCGCTTCTTCAGTAATGTAATCACAAGCCTTTCGCCATTCATTTGTAAATGTCGGGCGCGTCGCTCCATTGCCCGCAGTCTGGGTAATGGCGCTGATAGCGCGAATGTCGGCGGCGATGCGTTGAGCATTAATTACCACGGATTAAACCAAAAATGTTAACCACAGATGAACACGGATGAACATAGATAAGAAAATCTCAATGGCATTTATCTGTGTTCATCCGTGGTTAATCTTATTTCCCGAATTCCTTGCGCCATACCTTGCCAGTTTTTTCCATAGAGCTTTCAGCGGCGGTGCGGCGCATGCGGTGCAAAGTTGGCATGCCCAGGGCCCATTCCTGCATCCAGTCCCGGGCAAATTCACCGCGCTCGGTTTCGGCGAAGACTTTGCGGATCTCGGCTTCGTTGATTACACGAGGGCCGCGGGTGCGGACGGCAAATTCGCAGGTTCGGCTAGACCGCGTCGAGATATATTCTTCGATGCCGACTTCATCCATCACATCGATCACCGAACGCAGCGAGCGAATCGCTTTGGCATAAGCGAAGCTCGGCGGATAGCCATTGTCCACCATGGTTTGATAACAGGCCCGCATCAGTGCGATCGCGCCGCCATAAAGAATCTGCTCCTCGAAATTATCGCCTTCTGTTTCGTGCTGAAAGGAAAGCTCGACCACGCCCGCGCGGCAGGAGCCGACCGCTTTGGCAATGGCTAGCACGATCTCCTTGGCATTTCCCGTCGCATCGTGATCGACACTGACGCAGCCATAGACGCCTTCGCCTTTTTTGTACTTTTCGCGCACGAACACGCCGGGCGCGTTGGGCACGAACAGCACCGTGTTCACATCCTTGGGCGGCTGAATCTGACCATAGAGCACACTGAAACCATGACAGAAACATATTGTCTGCCCGGCTTTTAGATTTGGCCCGATCTCTTTTTTATAAATCGTCGGCTGAACCGGATCGGCCAATTCGATGAGCAGCACATCGGCTTTCTTCACAGCATCGCTGATAGACATCGCTTCGAATCCATCGGCCTTGGCTTGCTCGCGGCTTTTGGATTCTTCCGGCGGACGCGCTCCCACGATCACTTTGCACCCGGAATCGCGCGCGTTGGCGGCCTGCGCTTTGCCCTGAATGCCGTAGCCGATCACAGCAAGCGTTTTGCCATTCAGCACGGACAAATCCACGTCTTTGTCACGATAAATTTTTTCGTTCACAGCATCCTCACTTCGTAGCACGGGCGTCTCGCCCGTGATTAATTCAAAGACACGGGCGAGACGCCCGTGCTACAGGGGAATTTCTCGATTCACATTCTTGTAATACAAATATTTCGATGGCGTTGGCCCGGTGGCGTAAAACGATTGCGGGCAATACGGGCCCATCCAGATGAAGTCATCTTTCTCCACTTCCATCCAGGTGTTGTCGAGATAATAGAGGCCTTTGCCTTGCAGGAAATACAGGCCATGTTCCATCACATGGGTTTCCACGACGGGCAATGATTGGCCGGGATCGAAAGTGAAAATGTTCATGGCCATGTCGTAGGGCAGCTCGTCGGGGATCAGGGTTTGCAATTTGGCTTTGGGATTGCCCATGTAATCGATACCCGGAACCTGGGAGATATTCGATACGATTTCCTTGCCCGGCTCGATGCCGACCGCGGATTCGTACGCTTTTTGCAGCCAAAGAACTTTCGCGCCGGCGGTGGATTTAATAGTGAAACCGAGTGAGTGCGGCAGCAGTGCGTAGCCGCCGGTGGTTAGAGTGTGCTTGGCTGATCCGTTGCGCAATTCGGCTTCGCCATCCAGCACATAAAAGAAATTTTCCACGCGGCCATCACTCGGGCGTTCGCCATTGCCACCGGCTTTGATATCCAGCCAATATTCCACGAACTCTGCCCCCATGCGCGGACTGGCAAGCACGCGAATATCCGTATCGCGCCAGCCTGGCAATTTGGAAAAGGGGTAGCCGTCCAGCGGGAAAACCGCATACCGCTGCTCGATGCGTGCGCGCGAATGCACCAGTTGATCAGGATTGCGCATAATCGTGTAAGTTTTACCGGGAATCTCGCGTTGGGTCCAACATTTTATTAAATCGATGAATTTCAAATCGTAGCATGGGCGTCTCGCCCATGATTCAAATTCCATTCATGGGCGAGACGCCCATGTTACGAGATAGCACTATTCATTTGTTTCCGAATCATCCTTGTCCCCAGCAGATGATCCATCTGACCCCTTATTCAGCATTTCGATCTGTTTTTCAGCGCTATTTAACACACCCCGGCAATGCTGGATAAGGAAATTGCCGCGTTCGTATTGCAGCAGAGATTCCTCCAGCGGGGTTTCGCCGGATTCGATGCGCGACAAGATTTGCTCCAGCTCCTGGAGGGCATCTTCGAAAGATTTGGGCGATGCTTGCGCCTTCTTGGCCATGGTGGAGGCAGTATATGCGGAATTGGCGTATGATTCTGCTGCTATGAGTAGCGATTCGAGGGAAAAATATCTCTCCCATGCAGACTCGATTGTGATCAAGCTGGGCACGCAGCTGTTGGCGGACAAAGCGGGCAAACTCGACGTCGCGTTCATCGCTGACATCGCCCAGCAGGTGAGCGCCTTGCGCAGTGCCGGCCAGGCAGTGACCATTGTCAGCTCCGGCGCGATCGCCGCTGGCATGGGGGAATTGAAACTGCCGGAAAGGCCCAGCGATCTGGCTCGCCTGCAGGCGGTTGCTGCCGTGGGACAGCGAAAATTGATGGATGCGTGGGCTGCCGCGTTTGCGCAGCATTCCGTCTCGGTCGCTCAAATTCTCCTGACACGCGAAGACATCGACCATCGAGGCAGATTCCTGAATCTCCGTAACACCGTCACGGCCATCCGTGATCTGGGCGCGATCGCCATCATCAATGAAAACGACAGCGTCTCCACGGATGAATTGATCAAAATCACTTTTGGCGACAACGATCTGCTAGCCGCAGCCGTCACGCACGCGCTGCATGGCGATCTGTTGATTCTCCTGACTGGCGTCGATGGCATTCTCGACGAGAACGGCCAAAGCGTCCGCACCGTGCGCGATATCTCCCAAGCACAAGGCTTGGTACGAAAGGAAAAATCCACGCTCGGCAAGGGCGGGATGAATTCCAAATTACAAGCTGCCCGGCTGGTCACCGATGCCGGCGCCACGCTGATCGTCGCCGAAGGAAAAATGCCGCGCGTGCTGCATCGCATTATGGATGGCGAAGAAGTCGGCACGCTTTTTCTGCCTGCGGAAAAGAAATGGTCCAGCCGCAGTCGATGGATCGGATCGGCCCGCGCACAGGGTAAAATTCATGTCGATGAGGGTTGCACCCGCGCCCTCATTGAGCGCCACAAGAGCCTCCTCCCCGCAGGCATCACCAATATCGAAGGAGAGTTCGGCCCGGGCGATATCGTTTCCATTGCCGGGGCCGATGGCAAAATCCTGGGCCAGGGGCTGACCAATTATGCCGCCTCCGACCTGCGACAAATCGCCGGCAAACGCACGGCTGACGTTCACCATATCCTGGCTGAGGCCGCTTATGACGAAGTGATCCATTGCGACAATCTCGTGCTCGGGAGCGAACCGTAAATCTTGTTCTTTCAATGTGTTAATTTCGATGCGAAATCACACTAACCTTTAGCTGGCCAACTGGTCTAAACATTGTGTAAGGAGATTAAGTAACAGTATTAATGAGGATTGGTGGCATATGAAAAAGTTATTGATGACAAGTTTGGCTGGTTTGATGCTCGCGGCAGTTCCGCAATTGGCTCAGGCCCGTGGACACATTGGTGTCGGCGTGGGCGTTGGATATGGCGGTGTTGGTGTTGGGGTGGGGTACCACGGCGGATATAGCCATGGTGGATACTGGGGAGGACATGGTTACTGGGGTGGCCATGGCGGATACTGGGGAGGCCACGGATACTGGGGCGGCGGCTACTGGCATGGCTGGTATGGCCCAGGCGTTTATGGCGATGTAGTGATCGGACCAGATGTGGTCTATGACTCCGCTCCGGTCGTTTATGCACCGGCTCCGGTTTATGCAGCTCCGGCGGTTGTGAGCGCGCCAACTGTTGTGGCAGCTCCGGCGGCAGCGCCTGCTTCGGTTATAGTAAACGCACCAGCCGGGGCGACAGTGTATGTGACGCCCAGCAGCGGATATTACCAGACGATCGTAGTGTCGCCGCGATAAATCTGGGTAGTAAAATCTCGGGCCGAGGACGCCTCGCCTACCCAGCGTTTAGCGGTTGAGATTTTTCGATCGCTTAAAAAACAATTCGGCGACTAGTTACATTTTACTTCGAATCGTGAGCGCTCCAATTGTCCCGGAGCGCTCTTTTTTTCCATTTAACTGAAACGGACAGTGCGCCGCTGGCACAGCATTCCCGCCGAAAATATCGCCAGTAGAGAAATCATTGCCGGTTCGGGCAAGCTCTCTGCAACATAATAATCTACCACGTAAGGTTTCGTCGGAGCGTTGGTAATATCATCGGTATCGTTCCAATTGTCTTCGGGGGTTGGGTCTGAGCTATAAAAATTCAGCCAGTCTTCGTAATTCTTCACATTGTCCGGCTGGTTGGGTGCCCAATTTGTATAGTTCCACGCTTCACCGGTCACCCAGGCCCAGTCGCCGGCGGGTTCGTCATTTTTATCGGTTTGATTACCACCCAGATATGGGCCGTTATCATTGTCCGATGAAGTAAGCGTCCAATAGGCCTGCAAATTGATCCCGGCAAAGACGAATTGATCCTCCGCTGCCGACGTGAGCGTCGCCAAATCCACGCGCTGCCCGTCGGGTGATGTCAGCGATTCAGCTTCGGCACGGGCGATACTCCAGCTCACCGCGGTGCCAGTAATTTGTTGCACGGAATAATAGTGACCATTTGCTCCTTGATACCATTGGCCAAGATTCCACGCTGCAGGCGCTGGAATCGCTGTGCAAAGTAAAACGCACAATACAGCACATAGAATCATTTTCATGACACTCTCTCCTTGAATTGATTATTCTCTGTCGATTGGGTAACGGCAGCAAGCCGTTCCTCGCCCACCTCAGGCTTATACTGCATCTGCATGAGAGCTTTCAATGAAATTTCGGTATTCCAACGATGAGTTAAAACTATTGGGTGCGTGCCGGGGGTTGATTTCTCGAAGTCTTTCCCGCACCCTGTCAGCCCCAATTACTTAAACGTTTACGTGGAGAAATTCATGCCATCCTACGCCCCCGATAAAAAGATGAAATTCACCTTTGGCCTCTGGACCGTTGGTAATGTCGGCCGCGATCCATTTGGTGAACCCACCCGCCACAAGCTCGATCTTAGCTCGATCTGCGAACTGCTCGGCGATGTCGGGGCGTATGGCGTAAATTTTCATGACAACGACGCGATCCCGATCGAATCGACGCAGACCCAAGCCGAGCAGATTGTTCGTGAATTCAAGAAACATTTGAGCAACAACGGCTTGGTCTGCCCGATGGCCACGACCAACCTGTTTAGTGACCCGGTTTTCAAAGACGGGGCGTTCACCAGCAACAACGCCAAGATACGAGCCTATGCGATTCAAAAGACGATGCGCTCGATGGAATATGGGCACGCTCTGGGCGCGAAAATTTATGTCTTCTGGGGCGGGCGCGAAGGCGCTGAATCGGATGCCACCAAATCTCCCATCGATGCGATCAAGCGGTTTCGCGAAGCGATCGATTTCCTCTGCGAATACAACATCAACCAGAAGTTTGGATATAAATTTGCGTTCGAAGCCAAGCCGAATGAACCCCGCGGGCATATGTACTTTGCGGTCACGGGTTCTTATCTGGCTTTAATTCCGACATTGGCTCATCCCGAGATGTGCGGCGTCAATCCCGAAGTTGCTCACGAGCACATGGCTGGCCTGAATTTCGTCCACCATGTCGCCCAGGCGATTGAAATGGGCAAGCTGTTTCATATCGATTTGAATGATCAGGAATTTGGCAGATATGATCAGGATTTCCGCTTCGGCTCTGCCAATCTCAAACATGCCTTCTTCCTCGTGAAACTGTTACTTGATTCTGGTTACAACGGCTGCCGGCATTTTGATGCGCATGCCTATCGCCAGAGCAATTACGATGACGTCAAGGAATTCGCCAAGGGTTGCATGCGGACGTACATGATCCTGCATGAAAAGGCCAAGGCGTGGAACGCGGATCGCGAGATTCAGGGATTGCTTAAGCAGATCAATGTCGAGGATACAGGGATGAGCCGATTGACGCGCAAATTCTCCGCAAGCAATGCCAAGCAATTGCTCGCCGCTCCGCTGGATCGCGTGCAATTGGCCGATGCGCCGCTGCCCTATGAAAAGCTAGATCAATTAACGATGGAACTGCTGATGGGCGTGCGCTAAGAGCGCATTATTGCCCGGTTACCTCGGACCAGTTTTGTAATTGCGTGGGGTTGTACGTAATCGCCTGCGGGTCGAATTTTTTGAATGCCTGCACGTGGGAGTCCGCAAAAAGGATATTGTTGCCCGCGTGGTGCAGGTTGTAGCCGGCTTCTTCGCCGAAAAAGAGCAGGCATGGGTGGGCAGCGTCGTCTTTATCAATATCATCCTGCGCGTCGTCGGGATTATTTCCCCAGGGCGCAACGTACCAGCCGGGCGTGGATGCTTCGCCGCATAAAATAAATTGCGATGCTAATTTTATCTGCGTGATGGGCATGGTGTGGATCGGCCCGGAAGGTTGCTGATCCATCCAGCGGGCCTCGAGAAAATAATTCACGGATTTGTCATCGACTGGAAATGAGGGGCAATGGAACAATGGGCTGTCCGGCTTGGATGTAGTATTGGGCACTAATGACATGATCCATCCGGGGCCGTTGGGATCGGCAGTGCCAGCTGCGTCGTCGGGAAAATAATGCGTGCCGGAATAGGGTGGCAACAGGCCGTTGTTGGCTGAAGTATAAGCGTAAATCGCCTGGCCGATCTGGCGGAGTTGGCTGGCGCATTGGATGGTCTTGGCGGATTCGCGTGCTTTGCTCAGGGCAGGAACCAATAGTGAAATCAGAACAGCGATGATCCCGATCACCACGAGCAATTCAACCATGGAGAATCCGCGCCGCACCAATGCCATCATAATGTATATGTTCAGTATCCGCAGATATCGGACAATTAAGAGTTGCCAATGCTATTTCCGCGAGATGTTGAGATTTCCCAGCGATAAATCTTCCGCGAGGGTGGGCCTGCGAATCAATACGCCGGCGTGATGCACGATGGCGAATTTCCGGGGAGCGACGATGTCGAAGCATTCAGCTTGTTCGAAGGTGATAATGCTGCCTCGCACATCGCGCGCGGGAAATTCCACGATCGCATTGGGCGGGAGGGTGATTCCTAATGCGAGCGGTTTTTCATTGAGTCTAGTCACGTGCCGGGCGACGACGGAGTCTTTACGCTGATTCTGAATTTTGAAGCGCGCGCCGTCGATATAAATCGCGATCCCTTTTTCCTGGTGCAATGGGGGCGGAAATGGATTGGGCGGCGCTCCGGCAGCGGGTGCGGGAGGCGGGGTAGGCATGGTTTCGCCCTGCTCCATGTCGGGAATAGGCAGTTCGATGTTTTCGCCGGCACCATGATTAGCGTTAAACACCGCCAAGTAGTTCTGCGTGTAATCAGCCAGATACCCAGTGAATTCATTGACCACATTATTGGGATTAGCCGGATCAAGAATCTCCAGGATTACCGGCTGACCGATGTATTGCTCCAGCAACGGCTCATAAGCGTTGCCGAATTTATCCAGCAATGATTGGCCGATCTGCGTTACCTGCCCGCTATCGGTTGAGAGCGTAGATGTGGGATTCATCTTTTGCATCTGGCCCACGGCAGCTCCCAGCGCCGCTCCAAAGGCGTCACGCAGCGTGTTAACAAAATTTCGAATCTTGCGCAGCATCCGCCGAATCGCGCCGGGATTAAATGTGCGATGCACTTGCTGTTCGCGGCGTTTCTGATCTTCGTGGGTCAGCTCATGGTGATAACGAAAAATCGTCAGCAGCTGCGCATCGATATCCGTCTGGTAGAGCAGATAGCTGGTTTTTCTGTGGCCGCGCAGATCGATATAGGCTTGGTCAAATACCATCTCCAGACCGGAGGAAAAAACGCGCAGATTCCCCCAATGCACCTGCCCGCGCGTACGCTCCAGCGTCACGTGGAAATGATTGAAGAATTTCAGGCATTTGTCCTTGGCCCATTTGGTGATGACCGTGGTGATAATGCCGGCGACAAAAATGAAAATCAGCGAGTAGAAAAAGAGATTGTTGCTGGTGGAGGCAGTAGCAGCGAGGAACTGAGAGCTCAGCATGGCGTCGGTTTTTACCGGCGGAGCAGGCTCACTGCAATTGGACTATGCTCTGATCTTTTCTGAGAGATGAGGTATTCCAGATGCAGGCAGCCAAGACTCGTCAGCCATGGAATATTCATGATCACCCATGTTCATGGCATGATCGTTCCACGATTTCTGCATCTGCTGGTAATGATTGTATAATTTGCACCCAGCAAAAGCGCCAACACATATCACGCTCACTAGCACAGCAGCATATACGGCAGTAGCCGCTGCCTTGGCAAACATCATGCTCCGCATCGTCGCATCGGCCAGGCTCACCGAAGAAGCAGCGATGATGTGCTCCGGCGTGCCCCACGCGCCATGAATAATCTTCTCCATCAACTCTATGGGCAAAGTCGAGCCGAGCTTGTGGGTGAGAATACCCATCATCGCACTAACGCTCATTAGCCCGCCGCCGCTTCGGGCGAAAAATCCGCGCAGCTTTTCCGTTGCTCGTTCCACGCGCTTGCGGGCAGCATCTTCATTTAACCCCAGTACCGTTCCCACTTCGCGGAATGATTTATGGTCATAGAAACGCAGCAAGACTGCTTGGCGATCTTTCTGCCCCAGATGGGCCAGCGCATTATTGAGCAATTTATCCGCTGGTTCCTGGATGTCAGCGAAATTCGTCTGAAGATTTTGCATGTTTTCGGCGTGCATTTCGGCAGCTCGCTGTTCGTGTTTTCGCCGGCGGTTCTGCGCTTTTATGGCATCGCGACAGGCGAAGCGCGTGGTGCTGATGAGCCACGATGCCAGGACGCGCTGGCTGACAAGCGTGTTGGCCTTGCGGGCCAGGATGATAAAAACCGCCTGCGAGACATCCTCGGCCATCGCCGGGTCGCGCACCTGCCGCAGCGCCGTGGCATACACCAGCCCGGCATGCTTGCGCACAATCCGTGCGAAAGCCTCCTGGCTTCCCGTTGCCACGTAATCACTCAGCAGGAAGGAGTCGTCCATCAGGTGCTCAATTCTAATCGGGAAATGGACGCCTGCTGCCCGAGCGGACAAAGAAACAGAGAAAATTCAACGACGAACTTCGAATCGCGAATAAATCCCAAATGATCGAATGCCAGAGATATTCCCCTGCCAATATTTAGCGG
>DASXDR010000003.1:0-3055 GCA_036490535.1 Tepidisphaeraceae bacterium
CGGCAATGAACTGCTCGTGCAACTTCTCAGTGATTATCCCGTAAGCGGCGAAAACTACCGCACCAATCAGCACACTGTTGACCGAGCGCTCGCCGTTTTGCAGCAGGATTTCATTCACCTCGGCGTTTCACCAGATCGACCCGCCGCTGTTGATTCACCACGTGGCGAGTTTGTCGGCTACCTCATGTTAGATGCACTGATTGGCAACACCGACCGCCATCACGAAAACTGGGGCGTCATCGTAATTCGGATCGCAGGGTCAACACTTGTCGAAGCAGAACTTGCACCCAGTTTCGATCACGCTTCGTGCCTCGGCCGCGAATTAGCGGATGTTGACCGTGCCCGGCGACTTTCCAAAAGCCCCAATGATCCGAAAATCCAGACCTATTTAAGCAAGATGGATTCCCGTTGGTATCTCAACCCGGGGGATCGTAAACGAATGACCCCAATCGCCGCATTTCGCCATGCCGCCCTCCGAATGCCCGACGCGGCAGCAGCGTGGTTGGCGCGGATCGAGCGCATCACGCCAGAATTCGTGGATAATCTCCTTGCTGCCATGCCCGCTTCCATGTCAAAAGAAGCTCGCCAATTCGCTCGATTTATGCTATTATTCAATGCATCGCAGCTTTGTGGAAAGCCCTTTAAACCATGATTGCCCAAGGAAATATATCTGCTTTGTTTGTCGCGTGGCAATCCCCGGAGTCGCGCAGCTATTATCCTATTGGCCGTCTGATCTCGGGAGTTGGCCCCGAGGGCGATCTCTTTGAGTTTGCCTACATTCGCGGTGCAATCGAGGCACAGGCCGATGGGTTTGCTCCATTGCTGGCGTTTCCGCATTTTGACGTTGCCTATCGCAGCCGTGAACTTTTTCCATTTTTCTCCAACCGCCTGATGTCCAGCCGGCGCGGCGATTTTCCTCAGTATGTCGAACATCTTGGCTTGCCGGCCAACGCCGATCCCATGACGATTCTTTCTCGGGGCGGCACCCGGATCACCGACACGTTTGAGCTTTTTCCGCTCCCCCAATGGGATGAAAACGTCGGCTGCTTCCAAACCGTCTTCTGGATGCACGGCTTCCGTCATTTGCCGCCGCAGAATCAGGCACGTGTAATGCAGCTCAGGCCCGATGAAGAGCTCGAGGCCCGCCCCGAACCCAGCAATGGCTTTGATCCGAATGCCATGCAGCTTTTCAGTCAGAATAATATCCTGGTGGGTTGGGTGCCGCGCTATCTCGCCAGTGATGCTGTGCACTTGCTTCAAAGCTGCGGCGAGTTTCATGTGTATGTCGAGCGCGTAAACCAGGAGCCCGCCCCGCTGCAACAGCGGCTGCTTTGCCGTCTCGAAAGCTGCTGGCCTGATGGGTTCCAACCGTGCGCACAAGACGCCTACCAGCCTATCTCCGATAACGCAGTCAAGCTTGATCCGTGCCTCCCCGATTAGCTTCTCCAAACATCCCTGCGGCCGACTTTCTAATATCGAGACTTGCAGCGATAATCCGTCTACCTGCGCCGGGAGTCCGTAATTCATAGATAGAGAATGCCTCCCCGGGCAAGAAGGAGTCCGCATTGACACAGCAATTTCAATTGCCTTCTAAAGGTCGATCGCAAAATCTCCACGCCTCATTGAAGAATGGCTACCGATTATCGAAATTGGCATTAAATCTTTGCGCGAACGGACACCGTTTCCCGCGCCTAATCGTATTACGGTTGATACAATATTTGAGTATTGAGTTTTAGCGGCTCCTAACGTCAAGGGCTACAGCGGGGGATGCCGATAAGACCCGAAAAGGATGGTGCGGCATCACGATTATAGAGCACAAAATCCAAATCATGGGCAAGCGAGTTGCTGACGGTCGGCCCGATCCCGATCCAGTCGGTTCTGTTTTGCGGCGAATGAAAAGCCTTGCGATAGATTCGGTTGGTATGGGGTTTCGCGGTTCCAGCCGCATTCGCGGACGTCGCCCCGATTGGATGCGCCAGGCATCAGATGTTCGTTTCGTTGGGATCAGTGCCGGCACCAATGACAGTACACTGCTTCATTTCAACGCACCGCGTTTTGGGGATGTTGCCGACGAAGTTTATACGCAGGGCCAGCTCTTCGGCGGGCTTCCCAGCGAAAGTGATACCGCCTTTGATGTGATGGGTGATATCGTTACCGACATAGCCAAGCACCGGCGCGACAGCGATCGATTT
Organism: Tepidisphaeraceae bacterium; assembly: GCA_036490535.1. Taxonomy (GTDB): domain Bacteria; phylum Planctomycetota; class Phycisphaerae; order Tepidisphaerales; family Tepidisphaeraceae; genus DASXDR01. Next base: position 2,193 of record DASXDR010000003.1, read on the forward strand.
GATATCGGTGTTCTGCAACACCTTGAAAGATTCAAAGAACCCGTATTCCACCATGGCGTGGATGACATTTCGATCATGGGTGGAAGACTCTCGGCCGAACATCCGCCCCGAATAAACTCTGCCTTGACCGACATCGCTACATCCCTTTATCAAGAAACACCTGTTCCAGTTCGCGCCCGCGTGATGGGTCATCTGGATATGATCCGCGCCAGCGACAAGGTGTTTTCGCTAATCCTGAACAACGGAACAAAAGTTCGCGGTATCTGGCTTGGTGCGACCGTTGCCCCGCTACGACAACATCTCGACCAGGATGTCATCATCAACGGCATGGTCACCTACCGTCCATCCGGCGGAGTCCTGCGCATTGATGCAGAAACTGTCGATACCGCCGCCTCGGCAGATCGTCTCTTCTCCAAGTTGCCCGCCCCGTCGGGTCTCACACTTCGAAGGACCCATCTTCTGCAACCGCAATCGGCTTCCCTGGGCATGAAGGCGGTGTTCGGTCAATGGCCCGGTGATGAAACCGACGAAGAAGTTCTCCGTACCCTGGCGGAGGTGGAATGAGTCCGCCGCCGCTTTATCTGCTCGATACCAACATCGTCATCCATTACGCACGCGGCAAAACTGTCGGCAAGCAAATCGAAACGGACTATACCCTTCTAACTACTTCCTATCGCCCGCTTATCTGCATTGTCACCCAGGGCGAAGCGCTGGCGTTTGCCATGAAGCGTGGTTGGGGCGCGGCTAATATTGCCGCAATCAGACACATCCTGGCCCAGTTCGTCACGGTAGACATCAATGATCCGCACATCGTCGATGCATATGCTGCTATCGACTGCCATAGCCAAAAGATAGGCCGGAAA